>CANBDB010000074.1 GCA_947367285.1 uncultured Clostridia bacterium
GAAAACGGAATAGAAGGCTTTGACAAATCGCGCGCAATCGTTATTGGCGACTCGCTTTCGAGTGATATCAAGGGCGCAATTAATTCGGGACTTGACTGTATTTGGTTCAATCCGAGTGAAAAGGAAGCACCCGAGGGTTGGAATATTACCTACACCGCATGCAGCTTTGATGAGATATTGAATATACTTGATAATTGAGGTAAAACTTTGAAAAAACTAATTGATTTTTTAAAGGAAAATAACATAAGCTTTGAAGAAAACGTTGACGGCAAAAAGCTTTGCTCGTTCCGTGTTGGCGGAAACGTCACTGTGATGGCAAAGCCCAAAAATGCTGAGCAAATCGTAGCATTGTTTGAGTTTTTGAGAGAGAATAGTATAAAAAATATTTTGCTTGGAAGAGGCTCTAACGTTGTAATTTCTGATGAAGGTTATAGTGGAGTTGTCGTGCTTCTTTCCGAGATAAATGAGATAAAGATTGAAGATAAAAAAATCACTGTGGGCGCAGGTGTTTCTATGCTTTCACTTGCAACTGCGGCTCAAAAAGCAGGGCTCACAGGACTTGAATTTGCACAAGGAATCCCCGGCAGTGTTGGTGGCGGAGTGTATATGAATGCAGGCGCTTACGGCGGTGAAATTTGTCAGGTGATGACCTCTTGCACTTGCTTTGACAAATCAAGCGGCAAAGTGATTTCTCTTAAGAACAGTGAGTGCAATTTTGCATATAGACACAGTGTTTTTATGGAGAATAAAGACCTTATTGTGCTTTCGGCAGCATTTGAGCTGAACGGGGGTAATGCTGAAGAAATTCGTGCAAAAATGGACGAATTGCGTGGCAAGAGAATTGCGAGCCAGCCGCTTGAATACCCGAGCGCAGGCTCTACCTTCAAGCGTCCCGATGGACATTTTGCAGGCAAGCTTATCGAGGATGCGGGGCTCAAGGGATATACGGTGGGCGGCGCGCAAGTGAGTGAAAAACACGCGGGATTTGTTATAAATCGCGGCGGCGCAACCGCAAACGATATAAAAGATTTAGTAAAACACATACAAAAAACAGTAAAAGAAAAATTCGACGTTTCGCTTGAATGCGAGATTGAATTTGTGGAGTAAAAATGACTTTTTCCGAGAACATAAAAAAGGAATTTATTGAACAAATTCCTCACAAAACCTGTTGCCGTCGCGCGTTTGCTCACGGTATCCTTTTTGATGCCCATACCGAGGGGGAGAGAATTTACATAGACACCCCCGACGAGCAGCATGCGGACTTTTACCGCAACATTTTTGAGCGTCAATTTTCCAAGGAAATCACAATAAATCTCCTAAAAAAAGCAGGTACTACATACTATAGAGTGGAGTTTAGTTTTCCTGCTTTGGCTAAAAGAATTGCCTCATTAGATAAGGATGGCGCGGCACTAAAAGACTATATGGAATTCAAGTGCAATATGTGCCGAATGAACTTTTTGCGCGGCATTTTCCTGTCAAGAGGAACGTTGACCTTTGCGCCTGGAAACAACCATCTTGAATACCGTATTCAACACCCGGGTAGAGCAAGAATCTACGCGAACTTTCTCACCGCGTGCGGTGTTGAGCCGAAGATTATAAATCGCAAAAATGCGGTGGGGCTTTATTATAAAAAAGCCGATAGAATTGAGGATATTCTCAATCTTTTGCAGGCAAATAATGCCTTTTTCGAGGTAATGAACCGCCGTATTGAGCGCGATATTATCGTGCAGGAAAACCGCGCGGTTAACTGTGAGTCAGTTAATATTATGAAGTCCGTTGCAACCGCGCAAAAGCAGCTTCGAGCTATTGAAATTATTGAAAAGGCGGGACTTCTTGAAAAGATCGGAAGCGAGCTTACCGAGAGTGCAAAGCTCCGACTTGAAAACCATTCGGCATCTCTTTCCGAGCTTGCCGCCCTTCACGAGCCGCCGATTACCAAATCAACGCTTAACAACCGATTTGCCAAGATTATGAAAATGGCGGAGAATATTGCAAGTAGGAAAAACTAATGTCATTGTCCGCTTTTTCTTTGCCAAAACAGGCACAAAGAAAAAGCTTGGCAAAAAGAAATGCCGCAACGCGCTCAAGCCGCGCGGCTCTGCTACGCGCAGGGCGACCGCTTTTTGAAAAAGCGGTGCAAAACAACCGCCGGGTTTGTCTAAAAGCTTTTTGGTTCTTTTTCTCGAAAAAGAACATTATCTTAACAAAACTAACCTTGAAAGGAGAACGCTATGGGCGAATTTGTACATTTGCATTTACACAGCGAATACAGCTTGCTTGACGGTGCGTGCCGAGTGCGCGATATACCGAAGCGCGCCAAGGAATGCGGTCACGATGCGGTGGCTCTGACTGACCACGGCGTTCTTTTTGGCGTGCCCGCATTTTTGTCCGCGTGCAAAAAAGAGGGAATAAAGGGTATAGTTGGTTGCGAGGTCTACGTTGCGCCTCGTTCAAGATTTGACAAAAACAGTGGAAACGGACAACCCTATCACCTGGTTCTTCTTTGCAAAAATGAGGTGGGCTACAAAAACCTTTTAGAGCTCGTTTCCGCATCATACACCGAGGGCTTTTATTCAAAGCCGAGAGTTGATTTAGAGCTTCTTCGCCGTCACAGTGAGGGACTTATTGCGCTTTCCGCCTGCCTTGCAGGACGCGTGTCAAGAATGCTCACCGCAGGCGACTACGATATGGCAAAGCAAGCCGCGCTTGAGTATGCCGATATCTTTGGAAAAGATAATTTTTATATTGAGATACAAAACCACGGAATAGAGGAGCAAAAGCAAATTTTGCCCGAGCTTGTTCGTCTTTCCGAGGAGTGCAATCTCCCCCTTGTAGCGACAAATGACTGCCACTATCTGCGCCGTCGTGACGCGAATACGCAGGCAATTCTTATGTGTATTCAAATGAATAAATGCATCACGGACGGGCGTCCGATGGGCTTTGAGACCGACGAATTTTACTATAAAGATACCAATGAAATGAAGCTCCTTTTCGGTAAATACGAGGGAGCGATAGAGAATACCGTAAAAATTGCCGAGAGATGCAATTTTGAAATTGAGGATAAGGGCGTAATTTTGCCCAAATACCCCACTCCGCAGGGAATGAGCGCGTGTGAATATCTTCGTTCACTCGTCCTTCGAGGACTTGAAAATCGCGAGCAAAACGGCTCAATTTTATACCAAAATTACAACAAAAAAGAATACCTTGACCGTATAGATTACGAGCTTTCCGTTATCGAAAGCATGGGCTATTGTGACTATTTCCTTATCGTATGGGATTACGTCGCATTCGCTCGCTCTAAAAGTATTCCCGTAGGCCCGGGAAGAGGCTCGGGCGCGGGAAGCCTTGTGGCATATCTTTTGCAAATTACCGATATCGACCCCATTGTTTTTGACCTTCTTTTCGAGAGATTTCTAAATCCCGAGCGTGTGTCAATGCCCGATATTGATATGGACTTTTGCTACAATCGCCGCGACGAGATAATTGAGTACGTTAAGGAAAAATACGGAAGTGACCACGTTTCTCAAATTGCAACCTTTGGTACGCTTGCGGCAAAGGCGGCAATACGCGACACGGGACGTGCCATGGGTATGAGCTACTCGGACGTTGATGCGGTTGCAACCAAGATACCGAGAATTCTCGGTATCACACTTGAGGATGCGCTTCTTGACCCCGATTTTAAGGCAAAATATGATGAAAGCGACGAAAATCGCACCCTAATTGATACCGCAATGGCGCTTGAGGGAATGCCCCGAAACGTGAGTATTCACGCGGCAGGCATTGTAATTACGGACAAGCCGCTTTGCAATTACGTTCCGCTTGCACTCTCAAATGGTGCGGTAATCACGCAGTACGATATGGATGCGGTTGCAGGACTCGGACTCCTTAAATTTGACTTTTTGGCTCTCCGTTATTTGACGATTGTAAATGATGCGGCATTGCAAATAAAAGAGAGTGACCCCGACTTCGATATTGAAAAAATACCGCTTGATGACGCGGCAACCTATGAGCTTATTTCATCAGGTATGACCGAAGGCGTTTTCCAGCTTGAAAGTGCGGGAATGAGACAATTCCTCTCTCAAATGAAGCCGAAAACACTTGAGGATATCATTATTGCGATATCCCTCTACCGACCGGGGCCAATGGATTCAATACCGCACTATCTTGAGTGTCGTGAGAATCCATCGAAAATAGAATATCCCTTGCCAATCCTTGAGGACGTTTTGAAAAACACCTCGGGTATCGTGGTATATCAGGAGCAGGTAATGAGTATCTTCCGCATGGTTGCAGGCTATACCTTTGGACACGCGGATATAGTTCGTCGCGCAATGTCCAAAAAGAAGCATGATGTGCTTCTATCCGAGCGAGATGCGTTTATTTCGGGCGCAATTCAAAGAGGCGTTGACGGCAAAAAAGCCGAAAAGCTTTTTGACGATATGATTAGCTTTGCAAATTACGCCTTCAACAAGAGTCACGCCGCCGCTTACTCCATAATTTCCTATAGAACTGCCTACCTCAAGGCGCATTATCCAAAGGAATATTTTGCGGCGCTTCTTACCTCGGTTCTTGGAAATATGCCCAAAATCGCGGAATATATTTCCGACTGTGCAAAGCTTGGCATTGGAGTTCTTCCGCCCGACGTCAATAAGAGCGAGATGTACTTCCACGTTAGCGAAAACAACATTCGTTTTGGACTTCTTGCGGTCAAAAACGTAGGACAAAGCTTTGTTGCCAACCTCATTCGTGAGAGAAAGAGAAGGGCATTTTCGTCCTTTGATGACTTCGTTGACAGAATGAGCGACTACGATATAAATAAGCGAATGATTGAATCCCTTATAAAGAGTGGAGCGCTTGACCGACTTGGCAAGAGACGTTCACAGCTCCTTGCAAGCTTTGAGACCGTAATTGACGGCGCAACAAGCAAAAAGGGAAATAATATCGCAGGTCAGCTCGATTTCTTTTCTATGGCTGACGGACTTGCAACGGGACTTGAATTTAAATATCCCGATATTCCCGAAATTGCACTTTCCATGCGTCTTGCACAGGAGAAGGAAGCTACGGGACTTTATTTCTCGGGCCATCCGCTTGACTCCTATCGCGAGCATATCGAGGGTGTATCGCACGAGGAGATAGTTTCACTTTCAGCCGACTCGGCAGAGGGTGAGAGAAAAATAATAAATATCGTCGGTATAGTTACCGATTATACCGTAAAGACCACGCGAAACGGCGACAAAATGGCGTTCATTACACTTGGTGACCGCTATGGCGAGATTGAATGTATTGCTTTTGCAAAGACTTATTCCAAGGTTTTGCATCTCATAAGAGAGGATGCGGCACTTCTCGTTTCGGGCACGCTCCAAGTGCGTGATGAGGAGAGTGTAAAATTCATAGTTTCCTCAATTGAAGCATTGCAAAAGAACGGTGAATACCGTCCCACATCTCGCGAGGTCAAGAGCGATAACTCGCCTGAGCAAATTAAGTCGCATAGCTTTGGTAAATCTCAGGGAGTGCCGAGCAAGCTCTATTTAAGAGTCCCCTCACTCACTTCCGAAAAATTTGTCCGCGCCAAAAATCTCGTTGAGATTTTTGAGGGCTCGGTAAGTGTAATTTTCTACGATACCGAGGCGAAATCCTATAACCCCTCGGGACTCGGCTTTGACGCGACGGATTATACGGTAGGAGAGTTAAAGAAGCTCCTTGGAGATGATAACGTAGTTTTGAAATAATAAAAAATGACGGGCTTGCCCGTCATTTTTTATGTCTTAAATATTCAACCTTATAAAAATCCGCCATCTTTTTGGTCATTATCGCGGCATTGAATTCCTCGTGGAATCGCCTCAGCGCCCCGAGTGAGCATTTTGCATAAAGCTCCTCGTCACGATATAGGCGTATCAATGCCATTGCAAGAGCCTCGGCATTTTCTGCAGGGAAAATGAGCCCATTTACCGTGTTTTTTACCATATGTGTATTGCCCCCGTAGTCGCTGGCTACGGATGGAATACCTAAGCTCATCCCTTCGGAAAGGGCAAGACATGAGGTTTCCGTTCCAACAGAACAGTTTACGTTGATGTCCGTGATGTTCAAAATGGGAGAGACGTCCTCGCAAAACCCTGCAAAATGAACTATATCGTCAATATCCAATTTGTGCGAAAGCTGTTTTAAATAATTCTTTTGAGAGCCGTCACCAACTATGAAAAATCTAAAATTGGGATAGTGCTTTTTGCAAATTTGCGCAGCTTGTAAAAAGGTTTTGTGTCCCTTGCACTCCTCGAGCCGTGCTATTATGCTAATGATAAAATTATTTTTTGTGAGTCCGTATCTTGAATTCAAATAATCAATTTCCTCTGGACTCGTTATTCGTATTGGTTCGACTCCGTTAATTACTGTGGATATTTTTCTTTTATTGCATCCCATATCAATGAGGTTTTGCTTTGCGCTGTCCGCAACGGCGATCATTGAGGTTGAGAGTGAATTGCTGATAAGCCCCACCACCATTCGCGAGAGAGGGTTTTTATATATTTTTGATAGGGGAAAATAACAGTGCCTTGTAAAAACTCGTGAGGGGATACCGAGTGTGGTTGCCGCAATTCGCGAGGAAAGGGAACCGTGCGAATGAACAATGTCGGGGTGCACTCCTTTAATTATTTTCATAGCCTCAAAAATTCCCGACACGCAAAAAGAGCAATCAGCACCGTGTTCAAGCTCAATAATTGTGCAGGGAAGAGAGGATAGCGGCTTTTTTAGTTTGCTCCCCCTCGGCAAAGCAATCGTGATGGCAAATTCTTCGTCGCGCATATTTTTTATTTGAGAGCAAAGCAACCGACCCGCGCCGCCTACGTTTTTGTCGGTGATGAAATGTAGAATTTTTATCATTTTTTGTAAATCCTTTTTGATTATTATATGATAAAAAACTCGATTCATACGGGTAAAAAAATTCTAAATACTGTGACCGTTGCAAAAAGAATATTTTGATAGGAAAAGCGAGGGGCAGTCCTCATTTTTTATTGTGCAATTTATACTAATTTCGCCTGCAAAATAAGCTCTTTTATAAAGGTTTTACCAAAAATACTTATATATTAATATATAAATTGACAAAATTTTCAAACAGTGCTAAAATGGAAGTATAAAATACCTTACGGGTATAAAAAAGAAAGGAAAATATTATGAAAAGGTTAAGTAAAATCTTAGCTCTCGTGCTTGTCTTGATGACGATACTTTCCGCGGTATCAGCATTCACGGTAAGTGCGGCGGATAAGTGGGAAAAAGCCACTTCTATTGCAGTAGGTGATACTGTAACACTTGTGTGCGAATCCAAAAAAATGGAAATAAGTTCAATAAGTACCACAAGTACAAGATACGGTATTGGAACAGCTTATTCAAGTTCTCCTGCTGGATTAATGACTTTTGAAGTGGTTGCAGGTTCTACTTCCGGAACATATGCATTCAAAAATGGAAGCAATTACTTGTATTGGACGAGTGGTAACTCGTTGGCACTCAATTCTACACTTAG
>CANBDB010000075.1 GCA_947367285.1 uncultured Clostridia bacterium
GTATTACCCCATTGAATGATAAAGAAAAAGAGTTTATCATGTTGTTTTTTAGAAAATCAAGCGAAGGTTTTAAAAAAGAACTAAAAAACTTTTTAAATTTATATACAACTTTTGACCAAAGCGAGAAACATTTTCATACGATGTGCGCTCTCTATCTTCATGATTGTCCTGAAATTAACTTGGCGTTAAATGAAATAGATTCAATGATTGATGTTGCAAAAAATAATGCTTTGGAAGATACATTCGCTGTATTAGAAGGAGAGGCTTGCGCTTGGTTAGATTGTTTGTGCGACGGGAATGTCGATTTTTTCTATAATTCTGATGACGATCAAAACGAAAGATTTATTTCATTTATTTGTACACAATATTATCGAACAAAAAGAATGAAAGATGTTACTCTTAATACACTAAAACAGGCAGAAGAGTGCTTTATTAACGATCGGTTTCCTAAAGGCTGTATGTGTCAACACAGAAGAACGCCGAAAACGTGAAGAATTAAGTGATGACACAATTGTTGCGAAAATGCAGATTGGAGTTCACGAAGACAGATGGAAAATATAACAGCAGAGGGCAATGACCGTAGTCGATCATTGCCCTCTGTATCTTTATTTCGTTATTATGCTGTCAATCGCGATTCGCATGCCAAGACGGAAGGCGTACTCAAAGATGGCTGCTTCCGATAGACTTGCGTACTCACTCCAGCAGTCGTGGAACTTTTCGAAGATCTCCTTCTGCTCGTCAGTAAAGCTTTTCTCCAAGTCCTCGTGATGCCGCGCCATGTATCCAAGGAGCTCTTTCATCTCCTTTGAGTTCGTCCGACTGTCCTCTTGCGGTATGATGTTGCCGTGCCACAGTTCTTTAATTATGCTTTCCATAGACTGCACCTCCTGTTAGCACAACACAATACCACAGAAGAGAGAGAAAGTCCAGCGTTTTTTCAATTATTTTAGTAAATTTGGTAATTCAATCGATGATACCATATAAGGGAATTCAAATCCCGTATATTCTTCACCATCAATTGTCGTAACAATTCTCCAACGATCTGTGCCCGATTCCAATGTTAAATGACACTCTATTTTATACTGATGACCCAAGGTATCACTTACAACTAAATGTATTGATTGCTCTGGGTATCTCCTTACATAAATCTCGAAACATTTACGTTATCAGCAACGTAATCCACAACGCTTTGCATGTTATCATAGCCAAGACGTTTTAAATCTGCCATTGTATAAGTACTGATATCAGTTCCTAACAACTGAAATTTGCGATCCTCAATAGCTCTGCGAACATCTTTGTCGGTAACGTAAGTTGCAAAGAACTCTTTAATATCGCTAAAGCGTTCTTGAGGAATACTGTGAGTTAAAATATATCCTTCAAATTCATCTTCAACGAGTTCTTGTTTGCTCTTGAAGAACGGCAGAACACCAAATATTTTGTCAATGATTTCGCGAATCGTTATATGTCTGTCACTTCCAATAGAACGGCGAACGCGCTCCCACGTGTAATACTCGTTAGGGCGATTCATAATGTGATCGTCGATATGATGAATAGTCGCTGCAAAATTGCCTTGCTCGTAGTATTCTCTTGCGACAGGATCTTCCTTGACCGTTTCCTCAAATTTGTTGAAGTACATTCTGTCGATTCTCATTCCGTCGTTACCGGTGGGAGTTTCGACAATAGATTTTAGCGGATCGGGATCAAAGTTTTCAAATTCATCCGTTTCGGTAGGCGGCGTATATGTGCCTGAGCTTTTCTTCGAGTGAGCAGGCAGTTTTAATGTTTCATCATAGTCAAACTTTTCTTCGAAGAATTCGCAGTTTCCAAAGAAATCAAACAACTTGAAGCGCTGCTTTTCTATCCTATGCTCCACAGGAACGGCAGAAGAACGATCTACAAACTTGAAGGTATATGTTCTTGTACCCCTACCTTTAATCTGAATGAAGTCGGTAGGAGAGAATATGGGACGGAACAGACCAATGTTAAGAAGATCCTGACAATCATAACCTGTTGTCATCATTCCAACAGTAACACAAATTCTTGTTTTTGAAGATTTGTATCCTTCCATAAACGTAGTCGTTCCACTAAGGTTGTTGTTTTGGAAGTTTATCGTGTAGGTTTGAGCACTTGGGATGTCGGATGTGATTTGCATTGCAAAATCCGAGCAATACTTGCCGGGGAACATTTTATCTGCGTAAATATTCAATAGCTGCGTTATCTTCGCCGCATGTTTACGACTTACACAGAACACAATGCCTTTTCCTATTTCACCCGAAATCGGATCTCTCAGCGCATTATCCATAAATGTTTTTACAAACATTTTATTGGTTTCTTCGGAGAAGAACTTCTTTTCAAAATCTCGAGCGAAATATGTTTCTTCTTGATCTTCATCCTCGGAAATATCTTTTGTAACTACGGCGTATCCTTCTTCTGCAAGTAATTTTGTGGTAATATCGGTTCTTGCATCAACCACAATAGGGTTAACAAGATATGGGCCTTCGGGATCATTAACACCATCAATCAAGCTATAACGGAATGTCGGCTCACCGCTCTCGCATCCGAAGGTTTTATAGCTATCAAGCAACTGTCTGCGTTCCCATGCACGGGGATCTGTGGACTGTAGTTTTTCAACATTGATATTCTTGAGGTAATCCTTGGGAGTAGCGGTAAGTCCAAGCTTGTATCCGAGGAAATATTCAAATACTGCGCGGCTATTACCATTGATAGAACGATGGCTTTCGTCTGCAATAATCAATGAAAAGTCAGTAGGTTTGAAATAACGTTTGTATTTGTTGTTATAGAGGAGAGTTTGAACCGTAGATACAACTATCTCCGCTTTGTTCCAGTCATCACTGTGTTCTTTAAAGATAACAGTATGATAATCGGGGGAGAGATAGTTTACAAAGCTTTTCAACGCTTGGTTTTCAAGCTCAATTCTGTCAACGAGGAATAGCACTCTATGCGCATTTCCTGTGCGCAAGAACAAACGGATAACTGCCGCTGAAGTTAATGTCTTTCCTGTACCCGTTGCCATTTCAAACAGAAATCTTTGATTTCCTTGCTTAACCGATGCCTGCAAAGATTTCAATGCATTGATCTGATATTTACGCAACATACGAAGCCCGTGATCACTCAAAAATTGGCTGCGAGTTTCGGGATTCTTATATTCGGGAGCATCCATATATCGAGGATTTTTAATTACTGCGATATAATCTTCGGTGATTTCCTCGTTATAAAGTTTGCTCGGGTCGGCATTCATTGCTTTGCTTTCGCGAATGCTTTCATAGCTGGGAAATGCCGTTATGATTTGAGGATTTCCCTTATAGATATTCCAAAAATAATGCTGATTACCATTTGACAGAATTACGTACTTGACATAGAGAGACTTTGCATACTCGCGAGCTTGCTCTTTTCCTACAAGAGGATCTTTGTCCTCGGATTTTGCTTCCAGCACGATAAATGGCTTACCTTTGTCATCGAGCAGAAGAAAATCAACAAATCCATTCTTGACCTTATCAAAGTTCTCTCCCAAGTTGTTAAAAGTATTTATGGTAAGCTTTACGGCAGGTTCAAGCTCGATATTTGCAGGGCCGTTCTCATCGTCAAAGAAGCGCCATCCTGCTGCCGCAAGTAAATTATTTATTTTTATCCTTGCCTTTGCTTCTTTTGCTTTCATGTTGCCTTACTCCTTATTTTCTATAAAGCTCGTCCAATGTTTTTCCGTCTTTGTCTTTCCATTCAACCCAACCGTTGATGCTACCGCCCAAAACAAATTGTCCGGCGGAACTTGGAGAGGTGAAAGATACGGAGACGGTCAATTTATATTTTCCATCAACGCAAACAATGTTGCCATTCGCAAGAGCCGTTTGACGTTGCTTTTCCATCGTCGCGGAATGGCATTTACGGCTCATATCAATCTCCGAGCCCTCAAGAACTTCAAAGTTCTCTCCGTCGTAAACACCAAAAGCAGTAATGCCATTTCGTGTAGTATGTAAGGTGTTAGCTTCGTTCAAGGTTACCTTGGAGTTATCCATCTTATATCCCTGCGTTGCCATTATGAATTGGATTTCTTCGTAAACTTCCTCGATCAAGGGGAGGTCATATTCATCGATCTCATACTTGGGGTTGATCGAGTTTTCTACCTTATAGCGTTTGGCGTCGTGAGCCTTGCCGATAGCATAAGCTTCAAGACCGCTTATCATATCAAGGGAGAATGTTTTGCTGTCAGCCAAGAACATAATTGCCTTATTCCAAAAATCCTTTGAACGATTGTGGTCATCAAGCCGAACAACACCGTTTCTCGTCTGACCAATGTAAATCTGCGCGATTTTATTATCGTCATTCTCGCTGATGAGATAGTAAATGCCGGGGCGATTGATGCCCGAAAGCTTTTTAGCTTCCGACAGCAGAGGACGAGGAATAACGTAGGTTGTCATCGTAGAGAGATGTCTGCGAATGGAACGAATGCCATCGGGCTGACCGTTGTGATATATAATTTCAAGCTTTTTACTGATTGCCATTTTCATTCTCCTTTATATCATCCAAATCGGCACGATAAGGTTATCTCTATCGAATGCGCCGAGTTGTTCTGCCATGCAGAGGACAGCGCCTGTGCCGACCTGCAGGGGGGATTTGTCGATTACGCCGAAGGTGCGGATGATGCGTTTATCGGGGGTGGCGGTTTTCTTGATTTCCAAGGGGCAGAGCTTACCGTCGCCCTCCATGATCACGTCGATCTCCTTTGCATCCTTGTCGCGGTAGAAGTAGAGATAAGGCTCAAGCCCTGCATTTTGATAGCCCTTCATAATCTCGGACACTGTGAAGTTTTCGAGAAGTGCGCCACTCATAGCACCGCTTTCCGCGACCTCGGGGCTCGACCATTTCGTAAGATAACACACAAGACCCGTGTCGTAAAAATACACCTTCGGGGTTTTAATCGTGCGCTTTAATACATTGTTGGAGTATGGATGCAGAAGGAAGATAATGCCGAGGGTTTCGAGAATATCTACCCAAGCCTTTGCGGTGGGCATATCAATCTCCGCATCATCTGCAATCGCCTTGTAGTTGAGAAGCTGTGATGTTCTCGCTGCAACCGCTGTAATAAAGCGATTAAATTTCAGAGCATCCACCGTTCCCGAGATATCACGCACATCGCGCTCCACATAGGTGGAGATATAGGACGAGTAGTACATATTGCGGTCGGTATAGAGCCCCGAAACGATACCGGGCATCGAGCCGCGCCAAATGCGCTCAAAGAGCGTGGGTGTATCTACGGGCGTGATTTTTTTGCTTTCGGCGAGAAGCGTATCCAAGTTCGTTTTGAACGGCATAGACTCTGCACCGACAATCTCACGCTGCGACATAGGTGACATGTGCAGAAGAGCAACACGACCTGCAAGCGACTCCTGTACGCCCTTCATCAAGCGGAAGATCTGTGAGCCCGTCATCCAGAAATCTCCGGGATTGTGATGCTCGTCAATATGAATTTTGATATAGGTAAAAAGCTCCGGTGCATACTGAACCTCATCGATCAGTACGGGGGGCTTGTGTAGCTGCAAAAAGAGCGCGGGGTCGTTCTTCGCCATATCGCGCGTGGAAAGGTCGTCAAGCGACACGTACTCACGCCCCTTGTTTTCTTTCTCTGCAAGGGAACGAAGCATCGTTGTTTTGCCTGCCTGACGCGGACCGGTCAAAAGTATGGCCGAGTACGACTGCGACAGCTCCATGATTCGATTTTCCATATGACGGTAGATGTAATTCATATATTCCTCCGTGTACACCTATGGCATTTTAATACTATAAGTATTATACTCCTATTTTGCCCATTTGTCAATGATTTTTTCGGCTAATTTTAAGAAATTTCATAAATTAGCCGAAATTTTAGTTTCGCTCAGAAGGAAAAACATCTTTGTCCTTGAACTCTCGGCTGATTTATGGTATAATATTCTTACATCCTTTTGAGTGAGGAGGCGTTAATTATGGCTTATAAAAACAACCACTTCGTTCCACAGCTAATCTTGCGAAGATTCGGCGAAGAAATATCCACATACAACGTTAAAACGGGTGAATATCATCATGGGAAGAAAACGGCTGAAGTGTTTTCAAAATATGAGTTCTATCCAGAAGAAGTTGAATTGGAGTTCGGAAAAGTTGAAGGCAGCTTTGCGAATATATTGAACCATAAGCTGTTAAAAGCAGAATGCAAAAGTGAAGTAGAACTCAACCGCAAAGAATTGAATATTATCAAAAAGTTTTTGCTTTTGGAGCAAATGCGCGTTTTTGTAGAAGAGGCACGTTGTGCAGATCTTGAAAAGCTCCTGACTGAACTACATAATTGTACCGGCTTCAAATATCCTTTCGCGGAGAAGGTTATTGAAAACGAAACAGTACATGACCGTTGGTTGAGAAACATAAAGGCAATTATCGAGTGCAAAGATCTTACAAAGATACAAGAACATGAATTATGTACTTATGAAGCGTATCGTTGGGCTCAAATATACAATTGGGGCTACATGGCGATTTGGGATTCAAGCTATGTTGATACAAGCTTTATTATCACAGATATCGGTATGACGTCTGAGCGTGAACCAAGTGTTGCTCAATGCGGCGTTGAAGTTGAAAAGAAGCAATATTTGATGGAAGCACCGCGCAGAACAAACAACACGATTTTCCAACAAAAATATGTCGAACTTCTATATCAGCAAACGAATTTCCACGAAAACTTTTACATGTTCTCAATTTCAAAGCACCGTATGCTTGTTGTGATAAACCCCTTTTTCAGACTTTATTGCAAAAAAGAAAAATATCCTCAACCTACGATATGGCCGTCCATGATAAAAGACCGCCGCCTGTTCGAGAAAAATGATGCTGACAAGTTAATAGGATTTCAAGGAAAAGCAATTACGAGTGACAGGGATACTTTCCGCTATAAGGTTCAATCAATGAAACATGAGGATGTTATTTGGGTAAACATGTTGATGCTCGATAGAATTGATACATTGCTTGGTTTCACCTCTCTTGAAGATATCGAAGAAAGTGTTCGGGCATACGACAATTGGTATAGAGAACACGAGTTACCACCGCGAAAGAATTACAGCAAACTTATCGAATTATTTGATAAATAATGTGGCTTGCCACGGGGCAGTTGAGGGCGGATTTATCTAAAACTTTTTCTAAAAAATCTTTAGAAATTGTTTTAGAAGCGGAAATTGTTGCACCGTCTATGTTTTCGGGTTTTGAGAATGAGAAAACGCCGAAAACCTTTGATTTTACTGGGTTTTCAGCGTTTTCTATCGTCGGATAAATTCGTTTATTTTGCGATAACGTCGGAAGTTTTCAAAAGTCTTGAAAACCCGCGCGTAACTATCCCCTTTGTTCCTTCAAAAATCCTTGTATTATAAGGGTTTTCGGCACTTTTCAAATCTCAAAAATTTCATAGTTCTCTCG
>CANBDB010000076.1 GCA_947367285.1 uncultured Clostridia bacterium
GTCCAAGGGAGGTTATTTTACAGATCGATTGACTGTGTATTATCCGAAAATGCAATATGCGCTAAAGTCCACAGCACTTTTCCGTGAGGAAAGTTCACTATAACCTTTACTCTGCTTGGCAGAACGAACTCGACAACATGATCGTAAGAAAACGGTAAGATCTCTCCTTCTTGCTCTCCGTCAACGAAAACAGCGCAGCTTACCATACCTCTATATACCGTTATGTAGTGTCCGTCCTTTTCAATAGTGGCATACCTGCACCCGAGATCCGCAATAAAAAAGTTCACACAAATCAAAGAGCCAAATATACCGGGAATAAGCAGGATGAGATAATTATCATTATATTTGGTCGTCTCCCAAGTAAACGGAGGTTCTCCGTGTATTATTGTTTCTTTGCTTGCCTCTCTCAGATTCACGCTGCAAAAGCACAAAATGATAAATAATACGGCTAAAACGCCAAGGACTATTCGTCTTTTCTTATGCTTGTCCGACAGCTTTTTTTCAAGATCTGTATATTTCTTTTTAACCTCTATTTCTTATGTGTTATCATTATACACCCAAACAAACTACTTGTAAAGTTCAAAAAGTGCAAAATAAGTACCATTATTTTGCATTTAATGCAAAAAAGCACGTCATTGCCGTACTTTTGCTTTTTTTATTTAATATCAACGATTCCGCGTCTTGCTCTCATCTGAGCCTTCATACGAAGCTCGGTGTTGAGGATCTTCTTACGAAGTCGGATTGACTTGGGTGTTACCTCGATAAGCTCGTCGTCATTGATGTACTCGATCGCTTCCTCAAGGGAGAAGATCTGAGGAGGTGTCAAAAGGAGCTTTTCGTCAGCGCCCGTCGAACGAATCGCCGTAAGATGCTTTTCCTTGCAGGGATTAACTGCAATATCATCATTCTTGGGATTCTCACCAATGATCATACCCTCATAAACCTTTGTTTGTGGACCAACGAAGAGATGTCCTCTCTCCTGAGTATTATAAAGACCGTATCTCGTTGTTTCGCCGTTTTCACTTGCAATAAGGCAACCGGTAAATCTCATAGTTACCTCACCCTTATAGGGCTGATATCCGTCGAAAAGCGTATTGATAAGTCCCTCACCGCGCGTATCGGTAAGGAATTCCGAGCGATAACCGAAGAGGCAACGCGAAGGAATTGAATATTCAACCCTCATTCTGTTACCGAGCGGGATCATCTCAATAAGGTCTCCCTTACGTCTGCCAAGCTTTTCAATTACCGAGCCAACGTAATCGGTGGGAACGTCAAGCGTAACTCTTTCCATGGGCTCGCACTTAACACCGTCTATTTCCTTGTAAAGCACTCTGGGGTTGGAACACATAAGCTCAAAGCCCTCACGGCGCATATTTTCGATAAGTATTGAAAGGTGCATTTCGCCTCTGCCCGCAACCTTGAAGGAGTCGGTTGTATCACCGTCGCTAACGCGGAGAGAAACGTCCTTAAGAAGCTCTCTATAAAGGCGATCACGAATTTGACGGCTTGTTACGAACTTACCCTCCTGACCTGCAAGGGGGCTATCGTTAACGGCAAACGTCATTTCCATTGTGGGCTCGCTCACCTTAATAAATTCAAGGGGTTCAATGCAAGTAGTAGAAGTGATAGTATCACCGATAGTGATATTTTCAGCACCGGAGAAGCACACGATATCACCAATTCTTGCTTTCTCAACCTGAACTCTGCCAAGACCGTTGATTTGGTAGAGAGAAATAATCTTTGCTCTCTTGGGTGCGGCTTTGGAGTGGAAGTTGGAAATCATTACTTCCTGACCCTGCTTAATTGTGCCTCTTTCAACACGTCCGATACCGATACGTCCTACGAAATCATTGTAGTCAATGGATGAAATGAGCAACTGAAGGTCGCCTTCATCGTCGCCCTCGGGCGCAGGAATATAATCAAGTATCTTATTGAAAAGGGGGTTTAAGTCAGTTCCCTGCTCGTCCATATCCTCACTTGCAGTTCCTGCTCTACCGGAGCAGAAAAGCATGGGGCTGTCAAGCTGCTCGTCATTTGCACCAAGGTCGATAAGAAGCTCAAGAACTTCATCAATTACCTCGGAAATGCGGGCATCGGGCTTGTCTATTTTATTAACAACTACGATAACTCTATGGTTGAGCTCAAGCGCTCTTTGAAGTACGAAACGTGTCTGAGGCATGGGGCCTTCCGCTGCGTCAACGAGCAAGATAACACCATTTACCATTTTGAGAATTCTCTCTACCTCACCACCGAAATCCGCGTGGCCGGGGGTGTCAATGATATTTATCTTTACGCCGTTGTAGTTAACTGCTGTATTCTTTGCAAGAATTGTAATACCTCTCTCGCGCTCAAGGTCATTGGAGTCCATTACGCGCTCTTCAGTTGCCTGATTTTCGCGGTAGATACCGCCCTGCTTAAGAAGCTGGTCAACGAGAGTTGTTTTTCCGTGGTCAACGTGTGCTATAATAGCAATATTTCTTAAATCTTCTCTTACCACTTTTCTATCTCCTTATATTAATCAAAAAATAACCATCTTCTTCTAACATTTTTTTGCAAAATATAATATAGCAAAAATTACGGAATTTTTGAGTTTTTTTAATCTTTTTTTGTACCTTTTGACAATGTTTTTGTTTGACATTGTGAAAAAAGTATGATATAATAAGTTAAATAAGATATTTTCGTGAAGGAATTTTTATGCGTTCTTATATAAAAGCATTGATATTTGATCTTGACGGCACCTTAGCCGACACCATTTCCGCAATAACCGAGGCAATAAATATGACGATGGAAGAGCTTTCCCTCCCCACTCACACCGAGCAGGAGGTACGCACTTACATAAATCACGGCCCACGTCATCTAATCTCCGAGGCAATACCGCACGAGGCGCGCGAGCATGACCCCTCCATTGTAGACAGGGCGCTTGATATATACAATAAAAATTATGCCAAAACGTATATGCACACGGATAAGCTCTATGACGGAATGGAGCAGGTCGTTTTGGAGCTTTCAAAATATTATAAAATTGCCGTTCTCTCCAATAAGCAGGACGAATACGTCAAAGCTCTTGTACGTCAACTCTTGCCTGAGGGCATATGCCAAATTGCCTGCGGCTCACTCGACGGTGTTCCCGCCAAGCCCTCCCCCACTATTGCTAAAAAAATAATTGAAGCTCTCGGTGTGGAGCATTATGAATGTATGCTTATCGGCGACAGTGATATTGACATCTTGACCGCTAAAAATGCGGAAATAGACATACTTTCCGTATCTTGGGGATACGCAACAAAAACCAAGCTCGTGCACCACGGAGCCGAGGAAATAGTTAACAGTCCCGAAGAATTGCTCGAATATTTTAAATAAAGGAGAAAAAGTATGCTTACTGCATCCACCCGTGATAAAAAATATTACATCAAGCTCGCTCTTTGGGCTTTTGCAATCGTTGCCGTAGGATTTATTCTTTGGGCTCTTGACTGGAAAATCCTCTATGCAATACAATGGATACGAGGCGGATTTTTGGACTTTATAGTTCCTCTCTACACAACTCTCGGTGAGTGGGCTATTATGTGGATTGTGATCGGCCTTGTAATGATGATATTTAAAAAATATAGAAAGTGCGGATTTTTCGTGCTTGTTTCCCTGCTTTTTGGGCTTCTCATTTGCAATATCGGGCTCAAAAACATTATTGCGAGAGACCGCCCCTGCTATTTAGTTCCACTTGAATTTTGGGAGTCAATAAAACTCGTTGGCGATCCCTCCGAGTTCTCCTTCCCCTCGGGGCACTCCGTTTCTTCCATGGCGGCAGCATTCACCATCTTCCTGCACCACAAAAAACTCGGCAAGGTGGCGGTAGCTCTTGCTATACTTATGGGACTTTCACGTCTTTATGTTTTCGTTCACTTCCCAACTGACGTATATGGCGGATTACTTATCGGTGCGGCAATTGCTTATGCAGTATACTACATACAAAACAAGATCACCGAGAAGCGCAACAAATCTACTGAAACAAAATAAGCAAAAAATCCTGACCAATGGTCAGGATTTTATTTTAGAACAATAGCTTGAGAAGCTTGTCTGCAGTTTCGTCATAATCACCGTTGTTTTCAATAACGTAGTCGCAAATTTCTTCATTTCTGCGCTCGTCATCAATTGAAATTATACGGTTTACCTTGTCCTCGTTTGTGCTATTTTTCTCAAGAATAGAGGCAAGCAATTCTCTCTTCTCCCTTTTAACGTATACGGTTACAACGTCCTTATAGTGAGTTTTGAGCGACATCGCTCCGCAAATGTCCATAATTGCAAGGACGGTCTTTCCCTTGCCGATAAGCTCGTCTACGTCGCTCTTTTTGGAGCCAAAGCCGTGGCCTGCGTACATGGTGGACTCAAAGAGCTCTCCTTTTTCCATCATATCAAAGAATTCCTTCTTGTCCACGTAGTTATACCAAGCGTCCTCGTCCTTTGCTGTGGGGTCAATGGTAGTGTAGCTCAGCAATTTTTCGAATTTATTACATTTTTCAAGTAATTTGCCCGCGATTTTTGTCTTGCCCGATCCCGAAGGCCCAACAAGCGCAACTATTGAGGGGTTTTTGTTATCATCTCTTATAGCGGAGTAGCTTGTACTGATAACCTCAACGAGCTTGAGAAACTCATCATAGTTGTTAACCGCAAGCATTCCTGTCGCGCTCTGATTCCACGGACGGCGCATCAAAATCGGATACGCGGCATTGGAATTGATTACGTTGTGCATACCGTCATCAAAGAGGATATCAACGTTGAGCTTGTCCTTGCGCGAGCCCATATAGATGTTTTCGGGCGGAATCTCGGGAAATTCCCTCATTATTACCTCGGCGCGAATGCTCATAAATTGAGGATATACCGACGTGCAAATAAACACCTCGGTCATTTGAGAAAGCTTGCGAACAAACTCCTTCGCGCCCGCGATTACGGGCTGGGTTCTAAAGAATTCTTCGGTAAAGAATTCAAATATAACGTCCGCGCGTGTTCCGAGCTTGCCCCAACGGTCAACCTCGTAAATTGTAAGCGGCGGATCAAAATTGTATTTCTCGTTAGCTAATTTTATAGCATAAGGCACGCATTCAAGCAAGACGTCATCAACGTCGAGAGCCGTAGTCATTCTAAATCTTCTGCTCATTTTTGTACCTTTCCTTTCGTATTTTTTCTAAATTTAGTATAACACAACAAAAAGGAAAATACAAGCGTATTTTCCTTTTTGTTTTATTTGAATATAAAAATTATAGTCTGGAACTTCTTACAAGGTTTGCTTCAAGAATTGCCGAGATATAATCAATACTCTCGGTAATTCTAGACTTGAGCGCACTGTTTTCAAAGTCCTGTACGTCTGATCTCAATTTTGTGAGGAGTCCGAGAACTTCGTTAACATCATCAGCGCTATCCAAAGCTCTTTCAAAATTTTTAATCACTGCTATCTCGCTTTCATTCATCACACTATAATAGATTCTATCACATCTATCAAAAAACTGATCTTTCCAAGCACCCACGACCAATTTCGCATCCGAGGTAGGCGTTACTGCCCTGCCACTATGAGTTGAGTTTCTCAAAATAGTCATAATATATTCGGCATAATAATCGTTTCTAACTATGTAATTTTGAGTTGCGAAGAACGATACACCGCATATATTCAAGGTTTTGGTTGCTTCAATTAGCTCTTGATTTTTTCTGATAGTATCACCGTTATAAAGCGGAGATATTCCTGTATATTGCAATACATTTGGCAAATAGTTATTAAAAACCGCCGCACTTTCGTGTAAAAGATCAACATTTTCCGTGTAGATCATGGGCAAAATTACGTCAAGATATCCGTTTTTAAGCCACACGTCAATGTCCTGCATATATACCTCCTTGGCCCCATAGATATAACCATATGGGCTTGAGGATATGATAACTTCAGAATCCAATGAGCGAATAAGGTCGGTCATATTTTTAACTGTATCCGTAATTGCATTTTGCTTAAATTCGTGCCACTGTGCGCGAAGGCGAGTATTATGTTTGAGATCCTCAATAAGATTTCCGCCCGTATATCCATATTGCTTTGAAAAAGCATTTACGGAATATTCAGTAAATCCGTTATCAATATATTCATCAAGATAATAGATTTCGGCATATCGTATGTAATCGTAGCTGATGCCGTCAAAATCGTATTTTTGTACCATTTCGGTTATAATTGCGGCAAGGAATTCTTGCACCTCGGGATTGGTTGGATCTAAATATCTACCCGATTTGTCACCGGTCAAATCGGAATAAATCCACTCGTACTTTACAGCAGGAGATTTAATACCGTAATATGAACTTGCGCTGAGCAATTCAACCCATGCATGCACCTCAATACCTAATTTATGACATTCGGAAATTAGCGCAAGCATATAATCGTTGCCGTATTCTCCGTAATTATACTGAGCCATTCTCGGATGCTGACAACCGATCACATCACTATAATACGTAGTCATTCCGTGCCAAAAGGTTTCAACATAAAGGGTATTTATGCCCATATCATATAGGTACGAAGCAAACTCCCTAACTCCCTCAAGCGTAGTTTCGTCAATGACGGAAGCATTTGGACGATGCCATATTCCCCTTGCATCCACCGCATAGGACTCAAGCGTGAGAGCATATTTCATATCAATCAAGCTCATGGCATAGTCCATCTTCCCTTTTGCCACGCTAACGTCAATTTCACCGTCAAGATATCTCTCGTAATCATCATAAGCATCACCAAAAAGAAGGTCAATTTGCTCGATCAATTCGTAATTGAGATCGTAAAGTCCTGCCCTCTTGTGCTCGATTATATTTTCAACTCTACGGTTTTCAACCTCTAATATTTTAAGATTTGAAATTTTTAAATCTCTTGTAACCGTAAGCTCATTACGTTCAATGTTAACAATATCCCCAATTTGAACTTGCTTCAAAAACTCAGCTGCCTCGCCGTGACCACTCAAAATGTATGTGTCAGGTGTAATGTCAAGGCGCTCGCCTCGATCAATAACGCAGTTCGAATTCTTCTCTACAAGCAACTCATAGCCATACTCATTTCGAGGAAAATCAAAGGTGTATAAAACAAGCGTATTGTCAAA
>CANBDB010000077.1 GCA_947367285.1 uncultured Clostridia bacterium
GTATATTTGTATAACTATAAAAGTGTAGAAAAGAGAGAAAAAACTGAATAATATAACCTAAAATTAAATAATATGTCAAATCAGTGTCCGGCAACTTGTCATTCCTATACCCTCGAACCCGAAGCTGGCTTCTCGCTCATCACGCTCAAGGCAGGTGAAAAGAGAATTGTCGAACGAGGTGACTACAACTCCCTTCTCTTCCTCACATCTGGAAATTTCGAGATCTCATCGGAGGAGCGAAAGGAGTATACCGTGCGCGAAGGCCACTTTGTATTCTGCTTCCGCGCCTTCCAGTATGAGATTACAGCATTAACAGATGTTGATATCATTCGTGCGCACTTCATTACCGCAGGTGCTACTTGCGATATGATTCCGTTCAATAGCATCGCGGGCAAGATCAAAAAGATAAACTACAAATTTACCCAGGTGGCGATGAACGAGCCTATGAACATACTGCTCTCATCAATCAGGATGTACCTGGATAACAATATGAAGTGCAACCACTTGCAGCGTGCAAAGATTCAGGAGATGTTCATCATCTTCAAGTTCTTCTATACACCTCAAATTCAGCTACGCACATTCTTCAACCTCTTCGACCGCAACCAGTCGTTCGTATCGCTTGTTCGCAACAACGCACCACGCGTGAAGACGGTCGAGGAGTTGGCCGATATCTGTGGTTTCAGCATTCAGCACTTCAACAATATGTTCAAACAGGAGTTCCACGACACACCATATAGCTGGATGCAGAAGCAGAGAATCGTGGAGATTGAGCGCCTCTTGACCGAGACAAACGTACCATTGAAGTCTATTATCAAGATGTATGGCTTCACCAACCACGGTCACTTCGCGCTATTCTGCCGTAAGTATCTCGACAGAACGCCTCTCAAGATTCGTAAGGAGGCTCGTGCTAAACGAGAGGCTCAGAGTCAGGAGGAGGAGTAAGTCCACCTATATAAACAATATTGAGGGTGTCCACATATACTGTAGGACACCCTCAATATGTTATAAAAGAGAGTCTACGACTCTGAACCATCAGCCACCGACACCCCATCCTTTGGCTGAGGCGTAGAGGTATTCAACGAGGAGAGCAACGCTTGGTAGTAACTCTTCGACACGGGAATAGGACTTACCTGCTCGTCGTCGAGGGTCAGGAAGTGCATACGCCTATTCTCGCCCATAACACGTATCTTATTGATATTGACGATAAAGGAGCGATGACAACGCACCATACAGGTTCCCTCCAAACTACGCTCAACACTTCGAGTACGACAGCGCAGCATATAGGAGTGCATCTTCTCGTTATGCTTATAATATATAGTGATATAGTTATCCTCTGACTCAAGATAGTAGAGTGCATCTACATTAACCGTAAGACGTAACACCCCACTATTATCGTAGAAGTTTATCATCTTAGGCGCACTCTCCTTCTTGTTATCTACACCACCAATCTTTGCTACAATAAGTTCATTACGTTTCTCCATCTCTAATAATCGATACTCCTCGCTGAGTCGCTGAAACTGATATGAGATCGCATCATACTCCTCGCACTTAGCCTTATAGGCTGCATAGAATGAGACAAAAACATTAGGAAGTAGAAGTATGCACGTTACACACATAAGCGCGCGAGTGGCCAACAAGGGGGTTGAAACACCCTCAAGGGGGAAGAAATTAATGGTAATTAATGTGTATATCAGCGATATGATTAGGCTTTCACTCATTATCCACCAAAGATAATTCACCACGGTAAGCTCCACTCTATCCTGCAACGAGTACATCAGCGACCTACTAAGAATCAACACGACGATAGCAGCGATATAGAAGAGCAGCGTAAAGGAGAAATTTAGCACCTCATCCAAACTGAACCAAACAGCCAAAGAGAGTGGCTTATACAGCACCATATAGAGCGACGAAAATGCTACAATTAGTGCAATAAGAGCAGAGATATATCGGCGTGATATAAGATATTTTGGTATTTCTCGTTGCTTCATTTCTCCAGTTTTTTAATCGATTTTGGCTACAAATATACTACAATTCCTATTGATTTTCGCAAATTTTGGTGATATAATTTTATTAGTACAAAATCTTTTTTAGAGGAGATTGTTATGAGTAGAATTTATATCAACGATTCTTGGTTATTTTCCGAGACATTTAAGGAAAAGTACATTGAAGGAAATGTCGACAAGTCTATGTCCGAAGTGCGACTTCCGCACACGACCCGTGAGCTTCCCTACAACTATTTTTCTGAGGAAGAGTATCAATGTGTTTCAGCTTACCGCAGGGTAATTGTTGCTCCCACTGAGTGGCGCAACAAGCGAATTCTCCTTACGTTTGAAGGTGCGGCTCACTATGCCGAGGTCTTTTTGAACGGTGAAAAGATCGGTGAACACTACTCCGGATACACCGCGTTCACTCTTGATCTTACGGGTAAATTGAATATTGGCGAAGAAAATATTCTTCTCGTGAAGCTTGATTCGAGAGAAAATCTTGATATTCCTCCATTTGGAAACGTAATAGACTACATGACGTACAGTGGTCTTTATCGCGACGTATACATTGACGTTAAGGAACAAATTTATATTTCGGACGTCTTTGCAAAGCCTGAGTTTACAGGAAAGATCGTTTGCGACGTAAGTATTGCGGGAGAAATCTCCGCCGATCTTATGATCAGACAAACCGCCATTCTTGGAGACGAAGAAACAGTGCTCGTGCAAAAAGGACTCTACTCAAATATCCTCACACTTAACGGATTTGTTAAAAACGTTAAGTTTTGGATGCTCGATGCTCCCGTTCTCTACACTCTTAAAACTGAGATTTATAAAAACGGAAAGCTCCTTGACATTCACAACGTAAAAATAGGCTTCCGCAAGGTCGAGTTCAAGCCCGACGGATTTTATCTCAACGGCAGAAAGATAAGAATTAGAGGTCTCAACCGTCATCAGAGTTATCCCTACGTTGGCTACGCTATGCCCGAGTCGATGCAAAAGCTAGACGCGGACATCCTCAAAAATGAGCTTGGTCTTAATGCAGTTAGAACCTCGCATTATCCTCAATCACAATACTTTATTGACCGCTGCGATGAAATTGGACTTCTTGTCTTTACTGAAATCCCCGGTTGGCAACATATTGGCGGTGAGGCGTGGCAGGATCAAGCGGTTAGAAATGTAGAAGAAATGATCCTTCAGTATAGAAATCACCCTTCAATCGTCCTTTGGGGCGTTAGAATCAACGAATCCCCCGACAACGAGGCTCTATATACTCGCACTAACGAGCTCGCTCACAAGCTTGACCCGACAAGAGTAACCGGTGGTGTTAGAAACTTCAAGAAGAGTCAGCTTCTTGAGGACGTATACACATATAATGACTTTATTCACGACGGAGTTAACCCAGGCTGCGAGCCCAAGGAAAAGGTGACCTCCGACAAAACGAAGCCCTACCTTATCACCGAAAACAACGGCCACATGTTCCCTACCAAGAGCTTTGACTGTGAGGAACACCGCCTTGCTCATGCGCTCCGACATGCTACCGTTCTTGACGCGGTAGCATCTCACGAGGATATTTCAGGTAGTTTTTCTTGGTGTGCATTCGACTACAACACTCACAAGGACTTTGGAAGCGGCGATAGAATTTGCTATCACGGCGTGATGGACATGTTCCGCAATCCCAAAATGGCGGCATCAGTCTACTCCTCACAGCAAAAGGACACCCCCGTACTTGAGATAAGCTCATCAATGGATATTGGAGAACATCCCGCAAGTGTTAAGGGCAAGGTTTGGATATTCACTAATGCCGATAGTGTAAATATGTATAAAAATGACGTGTTCATCAAGGAATACAAGCCCGACGGAACGCATTTTGCAAATATGGAATGCCCACCCATTCTGATTGACGATTATATTGGAAATCTCCTAGAAACAAAAGAGGGATTCTCAAAGAAAAAATCGCGCGACGTTGCCGCGGCTCTCAACTATATCGGTCTTAATGGATATGGCAAAATTACAAAGAAGTTCGCTCCTCACGCGCTCAGATGCATAGTTAAGCATCATCTTAGCATCAATAAAATAGTTGATCTCTACACCAAGTATATCGGTGACTGGGGCGCGGCAAGCAGGGTTTACCGCTTTGATGCTATAAAGCACGGACAGGTCGTTAAGACCGTCGTTAAGCAGGCAATGGACGAGCTACAGCTTGAAATTAACTGCTCCGCTACAACTCTTTGTGAAAAGAACAGCTATGACGTTGCTTCAATTAGAATTCGCGCAGTTGATGAAAATAGAAATCTTCTTCCCTACTGCTCCGAACCCTTGAGAATAAAAACAAAGGGCCCCATCAAAGTGATAGGACCTGAGATGACGAGCCTCCGCGGTGGTTCTGCAGGATTTTACGTAAAATCCACCGGCGAAAAAGGTACGGCTACAGTTGTTATTTCAACACCTCAACTTAAAGATATTAAACTTGAATTTGAAGTTATTTAATGATTATATTTGACTAGGATGGGGCTCTCCTCATCCGTCAGTCATTGCCTGACACCTTCCCCGCTGGGGAAGGCATAATAAAAATGCTCCCGATGGGAGCATTTTTTATTTTAAACCGAGAGATTTTTTAAGAAATTCTATTACTCTTTGGCGGTATTGACCTATCATAATATCTTCACGTACGGGGTCATATTTATTGTTACCGCCGTCAACAAAATAATCCAATGTATTTCTATTTATTGAAAGAGAGTTAAGTGGCCAACCTGCTTGTCTTTTAGGCGATGGAGTATCGACCATATAAAATGCGCTCGCCCGATTGCTCTCGCCCGTTTCCATAAAAGTGTGTATCTCACCTTGGTTGTACACTGCGATACCGTCCATGTAGTATGCAAGCACCTTTCCTCCAAGCTCGTGCACGAGTTCGGAGTAATACTTGATGCTTTCTTCGTCATTCATTCTCTCCCTGCCCTGCGGAGTTCTTATATTGAGTCCCGGTTGACGTGGATCGTCAAGTGACAAGCAATCAAAATAAAGTCCAGAGTCATTACAAATTACGTGGTCAAAAAACTGTCCGTAATAGCGCGCTTTTATTTCCGCGTTTTCTACGGGTGTTTTTCCTGTTTCCTCGGGCTCGGTATGAATATTTAAGTCATTAAGAGTATAAAATTGAACGTCACAACCTGCTAAAAAGCCTTCAAATCTCGGAATTTTTGAGGAATTAGTAGTGCCAATAAGGATCTTCATTATTTAACCTTCTTTCCCTCGCTGAACGCTTTGCCTGCGGCCTCTCCGAGACGCCAATAGGTATGCGTTGAGCTATCGTAACAAATGGGATCGAGCTTCTTTGCGTCAATTTGTCCCTTTTCGTTGAGTATCTCCTCTTTTGCGCAAACGTTTACTATCTCGCCAATGCAAATATCATCCTCATTAAATTTGAGGAGCTTGCATTCAACGGTCATTGGAAGCTCCGCAATTATAGGAGCATTGACAAAATTGCTCTTTGTATGATGGAAGCCCGCACGAGCAAATTTGTCGGGCACATCATTTGCGGAAACGATCCCCACGTAGTCACATTCCGCAACCATTTCGGCAGTTGCAAAGCTGAGGGTAAACGCGCCCGTTTTCTTGATATTTTCAGTGGTTTTATGCTCGTGAGCAAGGCATACCATAACTTGATTAGTATCATAAATACCGCCCCAAGCGGCATTCATAGCATTGGGCTTGCCTTCTTCGTCATAAGTACCGACGATAAGAACGGGCATTGGGTAAAGCCAGGATTTAGGTCCAAAATTCTTTCTCATAGGAATTCTCCTTTTAAATTTATTGAAATTATTGTAACACTTTTTCACAAAAAAAGCAATACCAATTGAAAATAAGTAGAATTTATGATATACTTTATAAAAAGGCGGTGAGATTGGATGAACAGGCATGAATTTGCCTCATACATTGAGGATTTTTATGGGATTAAATATGATTGCCCTTTTGAGGACGAGCTTGACGCATGGTGTTTTCGCCATCCCGACAACAAGAAATGGTTTGCTCTCGTTATGAAAATTAAAAAGCGCAAGCTTGGTATTGAGTCGGACGAGTATATTGACGTAGTTAATATGAAATGTGCGCCCGAAATTATGGACGACCTTTGGCACGAGATCGGTGTCTTCCCCGCCTACCATATGAACAAAAAGCATTGGCTTACACTCGCTCTTGACGGAACGTGTAGTGATGAAACCTTACAATTTGTTGCTAATATCAGCTATGATTTAACAAGGAAAAAGATTAAGAAAAATAAATAACATAACAATATTGCGCTCCTAAACTTAGGAGCGCAATATTTATTTCATTAAAAAAGCCCCGCACTTCGAAAAGTGCGGGGCTGTAAGATTAAGCTAAAAATTAACCTCTGAATTTACCAAGAATTCCCTGAAGGGGGGCTGTAATTCCACCAAAGAAATTAGTAACTTTTGCAGTAATTCCATCAAAGAAGTTACGAACCATTGCTGTTACTGTATCAATAGCAGCTGTGATCTTAGCCATAACTTTTTCGAAGAAGTTAAGCTCTTCAGTATTTTCTTCTTCCTCTTCAACAACAGGAGCCTTCTGTCCAAGAGATGTCCATGTTTCACCGTTGTCATAGGAAACTTCCCATTCATGTGTTTCAGGATTAATACGGATAAGAGGTGTTACGCCATCCTTGCCGTCTTCGCCGTCTGCGCCATCCTTACCGGGAGCACCGTCTACGCCGTCCTTACCGTCTTCACCGTCAACGCCGTCTTTGCCGTCTTCGCCATCAGCGCCGTCCTTACCGGGTTCGCCGGCAGGTCCCTGAGGTCCTGCTTCACCGGTTTCACCCTTATCGCCCTGAGGTCCTTGAGGTCCTGCTTCGCCGGTTTCACCCTTGTCACCCTGAGGTCCTTGAGGTCCTGCTTCGCCGGTTTCACCCTTGTCACCCTGAGGTCCTTGAGGTCCTGTTTCACCGGTTTCACCCTTGTCGCCCTGAGGTCCTTGAGGTCCTGTTTCACCAGTTTCACCCTTGTCACCCTGAGGTCCTTGAGGTCCCTGAGGTCCTGTTTCGCCGGTTTCGCCCTTGTCACCTTGTTCGCCCTGAGGTCCCTGAGGTCCTGTTAC
>CANBDB010000078.1 GCA_947367285.1 uncultured Clostridia bacterium
TAAAAGAGGTACAAAAAATGAAGCTTTACAACACAGCTACAAGACAGAGAGAAGAATTTATTCCCAACGAGCCCGGAAAGGTTAGCATGTACACCTGCGGCCCCACGGTATATCACTTTGCTCACATTGGAAATCTTCGCTCATATATCATGGAGGACGTACTTGAAAAATACTTCCGCTACGTTGGTTATGACGTAACTCGTGTTATGAACATTACCGACGTAGGACATCTTTCATCCGACGCTGATGAGGGTGAGGATAAGATGCTCAAGGGTGCAAAGCGCGAGAACAAGAGCGTTATGGAAATTGCAAAGTTCTATACTGATGCATTCTTTTCCGACTGCGCAAAGCTCAATATCAAGACACCCGACGTTGTTGAGCCCGCAACGGGTTGCATTGACGAGTTCATCAAGGTAATTGAGGGACTCATTGAAAAGGGATACGCATATCTTGCGGGTGGAAACGTGTATTTTGACACATCCAAGCTTGAAAAATACTATATTTTCAATGATTTCAAGGAAGAAGACCTTGCCGTAGGTGTTCGCGAGGGCGTTGAAGAGGACAGCAACAAGAAGAACAAGAACGACTTCGTTCTTTGGTTTACAAAGTCAAAATTTGAGGATCAGGCGCTCAAGTGGGAGTCTCCTTGGGGCGTTGGCTATCCCGGTTGGCATATCGAGTGCTCCTGCATCAGCATGAAGCACCTTGGCGACAAGCTTGATATCCACTGCGGCGGTATCGACAATGCCTTCCCCCACCATACAAACGAGATCGCGCAGAGTGAGGCGTACATTGGACATAAATGGTGCAACTACTGGTTCCACGTGCTTCACCTTAACACAAATAGCGGTAAGATGAGTAAGTCCACGGGCGAATTTTTGACCGTTTCCTTGCTCGAGTCCAAGGGATACGATCCCATGGAATACCGCTTCTTCTGCATGCAGAGCCATTATAGAAAGAATCTCGTTTTCAGCTATGAAAACCTTGATAACGCAAAGATCTCCTACAATAAATTGATCGCGCGCATTGCAACTCTTAAAGAGGGCGGAGAAGTGGATGCTGAGGCATTTGCGACTCTTAAGGCAAGATTTACCGACGCGATGGATAACGACCTTAACACCTCCCTTGCCGTTACTGCACTTTATGACGTTCTCAAGGCAAAGACAAATGATGCAACAAAGCTCGCACTTTTTGCGGACTTTGACCGCGTGCTTTCTCTTGATCTTATTGGTCACGCAAGCGTTCTTCGTTCCAAGCTTGAAGAAGAAGCAAAGAAGGCAAATGCTGCGCCCGAGGGAGTATCCCCCGAGCTTGCAGCCGAGGTTGAAGCACTCATTGAGGAGCGCAAAGAGGCAAAGAAAGCAAAGAATTACGCGCGTGCGGACGAGATCAGAAAATATCTCTCCGACAAGGGAATCACTCTTATCGATAGCTCCGCAGGTACTACCTATAAGCTCTCCTAAGGTGCGTTTATGAAGGAATTTTGGAGAAAATATAGGGAGATAATCACATATCTCGTTTTTGGTGTCATCACTACAGCCGTTTCGATGGGCGTGTATTTTGCGATTTTAACGATTGCGGAACACCTTGGCGGAATATTGCCAAGCTCCCCCGAATTCAACGGTGTGCGCCTTGTAGCTCAGGTGCTACAATGGATAGCAGGAGTGCTCGTTGCCTTTTTCACCAATAAAAAGTGGGTATTTGGCGCAGGTGGTACAACACCCAAGGAGACCGCGCGTGAGCTCGGAGTTTTCGCTCTCGGTAGAGTGGGCACGTTTGGGCTTGATAGCGCTCTTACCTTTGGCACTGTGTGGATTTTGAACGCATTGAATTACGTTCCGTTCAAGTTTATTCTCACATTTACCGCTGATCTTTGGTCTAAAATCCTTGCAAGCATTGTCGTGATAATCTCTAACTATGTTATTAGTAAATTTTTGGTTTTTAAAAAGAAATAAAAATAACCGAGCAATCATTGATTGCTCGGTTATTTTTATTTCTTAGTCCAAGTGCTCGGTGTAAGCGCAATGAGAAGGGGATATATCTCAAGGCGTCCAAGGAGCATAGCAAAGGATAGTATTATCTTTGAAAATCCTGTAAATTCGGCAAAGCTTGCCATAGGACCTACTGCGGATAGACCGGGTCCTATGTTGTTTATACAGGACATCGTAGCTGAGAACACCGTTTCGAAATCAAACGGCTCAAATGATATGGTGATGAGAATGACCATAAAGCAAACGAGGTAAATAGCGAGGTATATTCCCACACCGTTTAGGGTTGTTTGCTCAACCACCTTACCCTCAAACTTAACAGCCTGAATGGAGCGAGGATAGATCATACGCTTCAGCTCCTGCTTTATGGATTTGAAGAGCATTACTACTCTTGTTACCTTGAATCCACCGCCTGTTGAACCTGCGCAAGCACCCACAAACATAAGACAAATGATGACCGTTTTTGAAAGGGTGGGCCAAAGATTAAAATCCACGGTGGAGTAGCCCGTTGTTGTGATTATCGAAGACACTTGGAAGGCTGAAGCTCGGAGAGCATCCCAAAAAGAGTCAAACGAGGGTAATATATTGATGCAAATGATTGCCACCGCACTGACGGATATACCAACGTAAGCCCAAAGCTCGCCACTCTTTATTACCGATTTGAATTTTTTCAAGAGCATAAGGTAATAAACATTGAAGTTTATGCCAAAAAGGAACATAAATACGGTTATTACCCACTGCAGATAGGGACTGTAAGAGGCTATGCTATCACCTTTGATTCCAAATCCACCCGTTCCTGCCGTGCCGAATGCGTGTACAAGGCTATCAAATAGGGGCATATTGCCTGCGAGAAGAAGTATTACCTCTGCTACAGTCATAGCAAAGTATATGATATAGAGTATCCTTGCGGTCTCTCTTGCTCGGGGAACAATTTTACCTACAATGGGACCGGGCATTTCCGCTCTCATAATGTGGATGGAGCGATCCGAAACGGATGGCAACACCGCCATTACGAACACAAGAACACCCATACCGCCCACCCAGTGAGTAAAGCTTCTCCAAAACAGAGCGCCACGCGAAAGGGCTTCTACGTCTGTCAAAATTGATGCACCGGTGGTGGTAAATCCACTTACGGTTTCAAAAAATGCATCGACGTAAGAGGGGATGTCTCCGCTGAGGACAAAGGGAAGAGCGCCTATGGCGGACATTATGAGCCAGCCGAATGCAACTATAACGAAACCCTCTTTTGCAAATATGAGCTTGTTTGACGTCTTGCAGGTGAGATACATAGTAAATCCAACTACAAGAGCTACGACGATTGCGATGAGAAAAGAAAGCGCAACCTTGGTTTCACGGTAAATAAGTGCTACTATTAAGGGGAAAACCATTAGCACCGCCTCGGAGACCGTTAGCTTGCCGAGGGTCGAAAATACCATTTTTTTATTCATAGAGCATCTCTTTTACATAAGAATATCATTTAGATCTTGGAGACGTTGATTTGCAGCAATCACGATAACTCTGTCTCCCGCAAGTATCATATCGTTACCTGAGGGGATTATTGTTTTTCTGCCTCGAGTAATTCCGGCAATAAGGATGCTTGGCTTAAGCACGATATCCTTAAAGGGAATTCCGATGGTTTTGGAGCCATCTATAACCTTGAATTCAAGCGCCTCAGCCTTACCGTCCATAAGCTTATAGAGCGTTTCAACGTTTGAGCCCTTGGAGTTTTCAAGCGCTCTTGCGTATCTGACGATGATATTGGAACTCAACTGTGAGGGGTTTACAACGGTTTCAACGCCAAGCTTGTCCGCCATGGTAAGAAGCTCGTCACGATTGATCTTTGCAACAACCTTTGGAACGTTTTGCATAGAAGCGAAGATCGAAAGCATCATATTTTGCTCATCCATGCCCGTGAGTGATACGAATGCATCCATTCTTGCGATGCCCTCCTCAAGAAGAAGCTCCTGAGCCGCGCCGTCGCCATTGATGATGACTGCATCGGAAAGCTCTGCCGAAAGAAATTCACATCTATCAAGACGTTTTTCGATAATTTTAACGTCAACGCCGAGCTCAATCAGCTTTTTAGCTAAATAATATGAGGGTTTTCCACCGCCCAAAATCATTACGCTCTCGGCTCTCTTTTTGAGAAGGCCGAGCTTGCCAAGAAGCTTGGTGATCTCACTGTGTGTGGCAACAAGTCCTATTCTGTCACCCGCCTTCAGCTCAAAGCGACCGTCGGGAATATACACCTTGTTATTTCTTTGCACTGTACAAATCAAATAATTTGCACGATATTTTTCTCTCATTTTTATCAAGCTCATTCCGTCAAGAGAAGAGCCGTTGGGGAGAATTATTTCCACCATTTCAATGTTGCGTCTTGAAAAACGTTCGATTTTAACTGCTGAGGGAAGCTGAAGAATATTTGCAATCTCCTCGGCAATAAGACACTCGGGGTTGAGAGACATAGAGAGATCGAGGTGCTGACGAAGGAATCCGAGACCGTCGTCGTTATATTCAGGATTTCTTATACGCGCTACCGCGTGATTTGCACCAAGCTTTCTGGCAAGGTAGCAAGAAAGCATATTTATCTCATCTGAGCTTGTAACGGCAACAACCACATCTGCATTTTCAACTCCTGCTTCCATAAGCGTGTCGCAGTCAACGGCGTTGCCGCAAACACCCATAACGTCGTAGGTGTCGGTTGTTTCGTTTAATATTTTTGCGTCATTATCCACTACTAAAAGGTCATGACCTTCAAGAGTGAGATTTTCTATCATGGATTTGCCGATTTTGCCGCATCCAACGATAATAATTTTCATAATTTATCTCCATTCTTCGCAAAAGCGAGAAAACTATTCATTAAAGTAAATTATATCACAACGAAAAATAAAAATCAATAGAAAATGAAAAATCCCGAGCAAGCTCGGGATTTTTACTGATTCTTAGTTTTAATTAAAATTAAAGCGCATTCCATGAAACGGACGTAACGTATTCGTTTGAACTTATTTTTTGAATGAGCTCGTTCTCGTTTACGGTGTGTCGAATATTGAAGTGCACTTTATAAACGTTGTGTCCGTCCGTCTTGCTTACTTTTATAGAGTTTGCGGGGGACTGAGTCATATCAGAAAGCCCCTTAACTACGTCGTCAACGGTAACCTTTTCGGGCAACGTCAGCTCGATTTCAAGAGTATAGTGAGTTTCTATCTTGGCGGAAACGTCCGCAAGAAGAAGCTGAATAACTAGAATGAGTACGGTTGCGAGAGTGGTAATTGCGTACATGCCTGCGCCTGCCGCCATACCTATACCCGCGCAGGTCCAGATACCCGTTGCGGTAGTGAGTCCCTTTACGGATGCGCCGCGGACAAAGATAACGCCTGCGCAAAGGAAGGAAACACCTGTTACGATATTGGATGCGATTCGAGAAGCATCGGCACGGTACTCCTCAGAGAGATTGAGATCGGAAAAACCGTACTGCGAAACTATCATAAAGAGAGCTGCACCGAGTGCCAAGATAATATGCGTCTTAATACCTGCATCCTTTCTTCTAATACTTCGTTCAAGACCAATTATTCCACCGCAAAAGCAGGCGAACAACAGTCTTGCAAAAAGCTCGCGCTGAGCCCATAAGGAATTCATAATAGCTTCCATTATATGTACCTCCAATTAGTAATTATACGTGAAAATTCAAAATCCTCGTTGTTTGAGTAATGAAGCCCGAGATGGGTTAGATTTCGAGCAATGCCAAAGACAATTAACACTACAAATGTCAAAACCAATACCGCCTTGTACCACATACGCATTTTCACTGTACCGTATTTAATATATTCATAGTAATACGAAATAAATACCGCCACCCAAAAGGGAAGAAGAAAGAATGCCGCGGCATTGTAGTAAATTGCAAGTGGAATATTTAAGTCGATCAGCGCCAAAAGCATTCTGCTGAGCCCGCAGCCGGGGCAGAGAAATCCCGTAATTTGATTGAATGGACACTTAATGCCGATACGCGTTAATCGAAAAAATATATAGTAAGCGATACCAACGGCAAGAATTATCCCTATATTTTTTGCGAGATTTATTGCGCGTGCTTTCAAGACCGTACTCCTTAGTTAAGATAGTAGTATATTATATCACAAAGATAAAGCAAAATCAATAGAAATATATGCATATATGACCAAAAAGTAACAAATATTTATAAAAAACCGTAAAAAATGTAGAACTAACTGAAAAGAAATATTATAAATCCTTGAGATCATCTTGACAAATTGAAATAAATAAGGTAAAATCTACATATAGTTTAATTTGCAAGGAGATTGATATGAAACGCTTCACTTCAATTTTAATGATATTTATACTCATGTTCACCTTTATGAGCACAACTTCCGTTATGGCTTTAGCTGCTGATGGCAATGTTGAAGCACAGCCCGGCGCTAGTGATGATATGGGATCATTGCTTTCCGAGCTTAAAGTGGCTATCAAGGAACTCCTATTGGAAATCATTAACTTCATTAAGAGCGACGAGACATATAAAAACATAGCAACAGCTATTCTCGCGATTCTTGCCATCTTGCTTTTGCCATTAATCTTGGGTGTAGTGGTAATAGTATTTGTGGCAATCGTAGCTATGGAATCATTTGTAGGTGCTATGGTTAAAATTGTAGAGATTATTTTGGCGTTAATACCCTCACTTATATGAATATAAAAAATAGCGGAGAAGGCCTCCGCTATTTTTTTACACATTTATATAAAACAAAAAACCAACCCAGAGGGCCGGTTTTTTTGTTGGAAAACTATGAAAAAAGGATTTTATGAAAAATCTCGTCTGCAAAATTAAATGTCCGTGAAAAAGCACTTGCTAAAAGCAAGTGCTTTTTCTGGTGGGGGATGGTGGATTCGGACCACCGAAGTCAGTGACAACAGATTTACAGTCTGCCCCCTTTGGCCGCTCGGGAAATCCCCCAAAAAAATGGAGCTGGTGATCGGAGTCGAACCAACAACCTGCTGATTACAAATCAGCTGCTCTGCCATTGAGCCACACCAGCAATTCGCTTCCGCCGCATCAGCTTTGCCCTTGCGACGGTGTTTATTATAG
>CANBDB010000079.1 GCA_947367285.1 uncultured Clostridia bacterium
ATTATATATAATTAACAACAAATTGTCAAGTTTTTTTTACAAATTCACCGAAATTTAAATAAAAATTGGCATGGGAGCGAAATTTAAGTAATCCGCTGCTACCATAGTAAAGCTAATTCCATCATACTCAAAATGTCTTGGAATGGAATAATTGTTATGGATATGTCCATAGAAACAATTTTCAATTTGGAATTTTTTGAGTACGTCCAAAATTTTATCGCAAACACAATCGGCGTATACGGGCGGGAAGTGAAGGAATACTAATATCGGGAAAGTAGGATTTTGTTCCTTCAATTTTATTGCTTCAGTAAGGCTTATTTCAAGGCGTTGAGCCTCTCGAGCTACGATTTTTTCATAGTCGACGTCCCCCACTGTTTTTTGCTGCTTTTCATCATAAAACCATCCGCGAGAACCGCAAACAATGCAATCTTCCAAAAGATATGCGTTGTTATGTAGGAGTTTTATTGACGAAATTTCATTTTCGTTAAAAAAGGAATAGATCTTTGTAGCGGTTGACCACCAAAAATCGTGATTGCCTTTTCCTATGATCTTGGTTCCGGGAAGTGAGTCAAGGAATTTGAAATCGTCTTTTGCTTCGTCAAGCGTCATTGCCCAGGATATATCGCCCGGGATGATAACTGTATCGTCATCATTTATTATTGCCTTGAAATTTTTTTCAAGCTTTTGATGGTAGTCCTTCCATTTGGTGCCGAACTTTTCCATTGATTTATTAGTGGTTTCATTCGTAGATAAATGAAGGTCTGAAATAACGTATAACGACATATAAGTTCCTTTCAAGTGAATAATTAAGAGATAAATTGTAAATACTACGTTTGTGAGATTCTCACAAATATATTGCCATATGGCGGAACGGAGCAAATATGAACAACGAGAAAAATTGCTGTAATCCTACAAACAAGCACGTGATCGAAGGTATTACTTGTGAAGTTATTACTTGCAAATACCATCACGGTGACGGTAAGTGCTGTGCGGGTCACATTAAGGTTGGTCCTAATCAGGCTGAGGTGAGCAGAGAAACTCTCTGTGCAACCTTCAAGAATAGAACTGAATAATTTCTAAGGCATACCCTTCGGGGTATGCTTTTATTTTTTAATGAAATTATGAATCACTTCATACATTTCTTCGGTTGTTGCTGATGAATTGAAATTTATCTTTTTGTTTGTCAAATTTGCAAGCGGTTCGGGTATTGGTTCGCCGGTTTTTTTACACAAGGCACTTAGCGAGGATAGATCATCGAGAGTTTCCAAATCGAACAGGGAGTTGTAAACATCTTTAGCGAATTTATAGGGATTAGCTGTTGACGCAACAACTGAAACCGTATTATCATTTGTAGCCTCTCTATACTGATGGAGCGCAGAAAATCCTACCGCTGTGTGTGTGTCTATCAAATATGAATAGTTATTATAGATGTTCTTGATTGTATTTCGGGTATCGCATTCGTCTGCGCAATATCCAATGAAGGTTTTGTTAATTTCTTCCTTAGTTTTCTCGTCAATTTCGTAGAATCCAACTTCTTTGAGAGATTTCATCCATTCACTGGCTTTTTCGGAACCCGCAACAAAGTAGAGAAGACGTTCCAAATTACTTGAGATTAGGATATCCATTGAGGGAGAAATGGTCAAGTGGAAATCTCGATTTCGATCATATCTACCGGTATTGAGAAAATCGGTTAAAATGTTGTTGGAGTTCGATGCGCAAATTAATTTATTGATGGGCAATCCCATAAGTTTAGCAAAATATGCGGCAAGAATGTTGCCAAAATTACCCGTGGGAACGCAAACATTTATGGACTCACCAAGAGAAATCTTATTTTGCTTCAAAAGGTCACAGTATGCCTTAAAGTAGTAAACAATTTGCGGAGCAAGACGTCCAAAGTTGATCGAATTTGCACTTGAAAGCGAATATCCAAGTTTATTAAGCTCGTTACTGAAGGATTCATTCGAGAATATATTCTTAACTGATGATTGAATATCGTCAAAGTTACCCTTAATGGCGCAAACATTTACGTTATTGCCGTCCTGTGTAGCCATTTGGAGCTCTTGAATAGCACTTACACCGTCCTGAGGGTAGAAAACTGCAATCTTAATGCGATCAATGTTCTTGTATCCTTCAAGTGCCGCTTTACCCGTATCTCCCGACGTTGCAACGAGAATGAGAGCATCATTTTCCTCATTGGTCTTGATTAATGCACGGGAGAGAAGTCGGGGCATAATTTGCAGCGCCATATCTTTAAAAGCGCAGGTAGGTCCGTGCCAAAGCTCAAGCGAGTAGGTGTTAGTGTTTAGGCACTTTATAGGGCAAGCATCCTCACCAAAAGCTTCATATGAATATGCCTTTTTACAATCCTCTAAAAGTTCCTCAAAGGAGTAGTCAGTAAGGTACTTTGAAAGAATCGTTGCCGCAAGCTCGGGGTAAGAGAGGGAAGTATACTCTGAAATCTCATCAAGTGAAAGTGTGGGTATGGTTTCGGGCACAAAAAGTCCGCCATCACTCGCAAGCCCTTGCTTTATTACAAACGATGATTCATATTTAATTTTATTTAGATCTCTAGTGCTATGATATTTCATAATTCTTCCTTAATATTATGTTTAGTTGCCAAATGCATCCTCAATATGATTGATTCTAAGCACCTCGGTTAAGGAGCTTTCACGGTTTTTATGAAGATAAACTTCTATTACGTCGAACCTGGGGCTCTTATTTGTCGGGTGCTGAATAAGATACGCTTGTGCCGCGGCAAGTGTGCGTCTTTGCTTTGAATATGTAACGGCCATTGCAGGAGTTCCAAACTCAAGATCTCGCTCGGAGTAACATGAGCGCGTCTTAACCTCGACAAATACAATATATTTCTTATTCTCGGCTATAATGTCAATTTCGTTATGTGAGGCATAAAAATTCTGATCAACTATCTTAAATTTGTTGTTTTGAAGATAGAAGCAAGCTACGCTCTCGCCATATCTACCGATTTCAGTGGTGTTTCTCATATTATTTATCGTCCAAAAATCTAATGAATTTCTTTCTGTGTATTGGGGATGGGCCGAACTCACGGAGCGCATCCATATGCTGCTTTGTGCCGTAGCCCTTGTGTTTAGCGATTCCATACTGAGGATAATCTTTGTCCATTTGCTCGCACATCTCGTCCCTTGTAACCTTTGCAAGTATGGATGCAGCCGCAATAGAGGGGCTAGTCGCATCACCTTTGATTACGGTCATAGTAGGGATTTCAAATCCACGGCTAACGTTGCCGTCGATAAGTGCATAATCCGCCTTTACGGAAAGTCCTTCAACGGCGCGTCTCATAGCGAGCATATCGGCTTCAAGAATGTTCAATTCATCAATTTCTTCAACGCTAGCTTCCGCAATGCAATACGCGATAGCATTTTCAATTATTTGATTATAAACTAGTTTTCGTTTTTTGGGAGTAAGTTTTTTAGAATCATTAAGACCCTCTATGTACAAGCCCTGGGGGAGAATACAAGCCGCTGCAACAACGGGACCGCAAAGAGGGCCTCTTCCTGCCTCATCAACTCCGCATACGTGCTCATATCCTTGGTCGGTCAATGATTTTTCGATTGTATATTCAAGCATAACAGCTCCTAAATTTTGTCGAGTGTGATTTTTCCGATTTTTGCGCTTCTGAATTCTTCAAGAAGCATATTTGCGGTTCTTTCATAGTCAATTTCTCCACCGCTAATAAGAAATCCGCGTTTTTTGCCTATAAGCTCAAAGAGTTGAAGATCGGTAAGCTCTTCGTGAGCGGACATATCGCCAAGCTTGTATCTTGTGGCAAGCATTTCGGGATAATATTTGCGGAGACGTGAGCAGAGAACTATGGCAAGAGTCTCAATATCAAGAATTTTATCCTTAATAGCGCCGGTAAGAGCGAGATTTTCACCAATAATTCGATCGTCAAATTTGGGCCAAAGTACACCGGGCATATCCATAAGATCAAGTCCGATATTTGTTGCAACCCACTGTTTATCCACAGTTACACCGGGTCGATTTTCGACTTTAGTCTTTTTGCTGCCGCATATTTTATTTATAAGGGATGATTTTCCAACGTTTGGTATGCCTACGATCATTGCTTTAAGCTTTCTTCCGTGCATACCCTTTGCCTCGTAGCGCTGGATCTTCTCGGCAAGTACTTTATTAACCGCCTCGCTGATTTTATTAATTCCCAAACCGCTAACGCAGTCAGTTGTAATGCAAATGGTTTGTCCCTTGGAGTAATACTCGCACCACTTCTTAGTCATAACAGGGTCGGCAAGAGTAGCTTTATTTAATAATATAATTGTTGGCTTTTGAGCAGTCATCGTAGAAATCTCGGGATTGCGTGAGCTTTTGGGAATACGCGCGTCCAATATTTCTATAACAACGTCAACGTTTTTAAGGTTTTCGGTTATCATTCGGCGAGTCTTCGCCATATGCCCGGGGAACCACTGAATTTGTTCTGATGGCATGTTTATCTCCATTTCTCCGCTTGTGCGGTTTTAATTAATAATTCCAAATTTGTCGGAAGGGGAAATTCTAAATATCACCTTTCCAAGTATAGTGCGTTCATCAATTACCCCAATATCTTTGGAGCGACTGTCAATAGAGTTGTTTCTATTATCACCCATAACGAATAGATATCCTTCGGGCACGAATGTTGTTTGTAAACCGGTTGTTCTATATTGACCGATATCGAGGTAAACGTATTCTTCATTAATGATATCTGATTCGTCAAATATTTCGTCGTCGGAAACGTACACGATTGCATTGTCAAAATCAATTTTTACCCAATGATTACCCGTAGCAATAACTCTTTTAACAACGGGCTCATTCAAATAGGATGTTTCGTGAAATACTATGATGTCGCCCGCCTGTGGATGCTTTACAAGGCTTGTAATGATAAGTTTTTCTCCGTTTTGTAGAGTGTTTTGCATGGAACTACCCACAACAGTACACATTCTAAATCCAAAAGTTAAAACTATCAAAATGAGAATGAGTGCTTTAATTAACGTGTCAAAAATTTCCCATATAAATGAGTGCGTTTTGGTAACAATCTCATTTTTTGTTTCGGGGGAGAGAATTTCGGAGTCCATATTACCTCCATATAATATTTTAATATTTTTGCGCAAAATACACCAATTTTATTTATTATATCATAAATCAATAAAATTAACAAGTTATTTTCAAAAAATCTCAAAAAAAGAAAAAAAAACTAAAATTCGTATTGACACAATCTCGAAAATGTGTTAATATAGTATGACTCATATTATTGGATGTCGTAAAATACAATTTTCATCATTCAAAATCTACATAAATAGAGGAGAAAAATTATGCTTGATTATGGATTAAGTCTTTTATGGCTTGTAGTGCTCGTAATCGCAATCATTTTCGAAGTGCGTACGAGTGACGTTGTTTCGGTTTGGTTTATGCCTGCCGCATCAGTTGCTTTGTTGCTTTCTTTCTTCAAGGGCGAAACACCTTTGGCTGCTTTTGGACTTCAGGTTGCTGCTTTTGTTGTTGTAGCAATCGTTTCCTTCCTTATCTTCAAGATTTCCTTCAACAAGAAGGTTAAGAAGAATAAGAAGGGTAAGACAAACCTCACTGCTCTTATCGGTGAGAGATGTCTCGTAACAGAAGAAATTTCCAACATTCACGTTAAGGGTACAGTTAACCTTAAGGGTGTTGTTTGGTCTGCTCGCTCCACTGACGATAATGATGTTATCGAAGAGGGCACAGTAGTTGTAGTTGATAGAATAGACGGTGTTAAGCTCGTTTGTTCAAGAGAAAGATAATTTAGGAGGACGAAATCATGACAAATATGACAGATATTATTCTTGTTGTAGCCGGCTTGGCTTTCCTCGGCCTTGTTATCGCACTTACTAACCTTAGAGTTGTTCCTCAGTCCAGAGCTTGGGTAATGGAACGTATCGGCGTGTACTCCAGAACATGGAACACAGGTCTTCATATCAAGATTCCTTTCATTGAGAAAAAGGCTATGGCTGTAGACCTTAGAGAGCAGATGCTCGTTCTTGGCGAAGGTCTTAACATTAATCATAATCACTATCACAACCACAATTCAAAGGTTGAAGCGAAGGTTACAGGCGATAGACTTAAATCATCCGTTGGTGTTGTAAACTCAGTTGATGGCGTATTTTCTGCTGATTATAGACATGATTCTAAGAGACATCATCCTAACTCCCAGCCTGTTATCACTAAGGATAACGTAAGCATGGATGTTGATGCAGTTGTATTCTATATGGTTACTGATCCCAAGCTTTTCGCTTACGGACATGCAAACCCCATTTCCGCTATTAAGCACCTCGCTGCTACAACTCTTCGTAACCTTATTGGTGAGCTTGAGCTTGATACAGTTCTTACATCAAGAGATTTCATCAACACAAGAATGAGAACAATCCTTGATGAAGCAAGTGATGCTTGGGGTGTTAAGGTTACTCGTGTTGAACTTATGAACCTTATCATTTCCGACAAAGAGCTTAGCGAAGCTATGGAAAAGCAGATGATCGCTGAACGTAAACGTCGCGAGCAGATCATCCTTGCTGAAGGTGAGAGAAAGTCCGCTATCCTTGTTGCTGAAGGTAAGAAGCAGGCAGCTATTCTCGAAGCAGAAGGTTTGAAGCAGTCCGAAATCCTCGCAGCTGAAGCTCGTAGAGAGGCTATGATTTGTGAGGCTGAAGGTGAAGCTGAGGCTATTCTTCAGGTACAACAGGCTACTGCTGAAGGTATCAAGATGATCAACGCTTCTGCTCCTACCAAGGAAGCACAGGCTATTTATCTTGGTGTTAAGAGCCTTGCGGCGTTTGAAAAGGCAGCTGATGGTCATGCAACTAAGATCATTATTCCTTCCGAAATTCAGGGTCTCGCAGGACTTGCATCCAGCGCATCCGAAATTTTTAAGGCAGAATAATCAAGCTAACTTAAAATATATAAGGCACAGAAATTTCTGTGCCTTTCTTTTTTTTCAAAAACCTTTGACAAATATCA
>CANBDB010000080.1 GCA_947367285.1 uncultured Clostridia bacterium
GGGTGCAGGGGGCGGCTTTTCAAAAAAGCCCCCTGCTATTCCAAAACAAAACTAACTTCTCGCTAAATCCCAATTTATCTATCACATTTATCTTGATTTTGAGGCAAAAATGGTATATAATATACTTGTCAGAAGGTGATAAATTGAGAAAATTTGATATAACAGGAATGAGCTGTGCGGCGTGCTCGGCGCGTGTTGAGAAAGCAGTCTCCGCGCTTGAGGGCGTTGAGGTATGCTCGGTAAACCTGCTCACAAACTCTATGGAGGTTGAGGGTAGCGCGAGCGAGGTGGATATAATCACTGCAGTTACAAAGGCAGGTTACGGTGCGACGATTGCAGGTTCAAAAAAAGAAAAAGGCAACGAACAATCAAATAAAAGTAAGGTTAGCGACGAGATAAGGACGTTAAAAAATAGATTTCTTGTGTCTCTTCTATTTCTCCTCGCACTTATGTACGTTGCGATGGGACACAATATGTGGGGATTTCCCCTTCCCTCGTTTTTAGAGAAAAGTCCCGAGGTAATTGCAATTTTGCAAATGATACTTTGCATAATTGTAATGGTGATAAATAGAAAATTCTTCATCAGCGGATTCAAATCCGCGATAAATCTTGCACCGAATATGGACACGCTCGTGTCACTCGGCTCGGGTGTTTCATTTGTGTACAGCGTATATCTTACGATCAACATTGATGAACGCACACTCCACGGACTTTATTTCGAGTCCGCGGCAATGATATTGGTACTCATCACACTCGGAAAGATGCTTGAAGCGATAGCCAAGGGCAAAACGACCGACGCGCTCGACAAGTTAACTTCCCTTGCTCCCGAATCGGCAAATGTCATTCGAGACGGAAATGAGCTTTCCGTGCCAATATCCGAGGTTCGCGTTGGTGATATTTTCACAGTGCGACCAGGTGAGAGCGTGGCTGTTGACGGCATTATCATTGAGGGAGAGAGCGCAATCGACGAAAGCGCACTCACAGGTGAGAGCATTCCCGTTGACAAGACGGCAGGCGACAGTGTTTACTGTGCCACTATCAATCGCTCGGGATTCTTAAAATGCCGCGCGACCGAGGTGGGCGATGAGACAATGCTCTCGCGCATTATAAAAATGGTCGAGGATGCATCCTCAAGCAAAGCGCCCATAGCAAAGCTTGCTGACAAGGTTTCGGGAATTTTTGTTCCCGTGGTCATTGGAATTGCGGTAATTACATTTATTATATGGACACTTCTTGATAAAGAGCTTGGTTTTTCACTCACAAGAGCCATTTCAGTTCTAGTTATCAGCTGTCCGTGTGCACTCGGCCTTGCCACTCCCGTTTCCATTATGGTAGGAAGCGGTGTTGGAGCAAAAAACGGAATTTTATTCAAAAATGCGACCTCACTTGAGGAAGCAGGAAAAATAAAAGTGGTGGCTCTTGACAAGACGGGCACTATCACTGAGGGCAAGCCCGAGGTGAAGAGCATCGTATTTGAAGCGGATGCCGACGAGGACGAGCTTTTAACACTCGCTTATTCACTTGAAAAGCAGAGCGAGCACCCACTTTCGCACGCAATAATTGAGTATTGCGCAAAAAAGGATACTCCCACTCTCCCTATTTCATCCTTCCGTGCAGTTGCGGGCAACGGACTTGAGGGTGAGATTGATGGTGCAATAGTTAGGGGCGGAAATGAGGCATTTATTTCAAAATTTGTGACTCTCCCCGAAAGCTTAATGCAGCAGGCAAACATTCTTGCTGAGGAAGGCAAAACGCCTATGTTCTTTGCCAAAGATGATAAGGCTCTCGGCATTATAGCAGTTGCGGATACGATAAAATCCGACTCAAAGGAAGCCATAGAAGAGCTAAAGAAAATGGGAATTCGCACGGTAATGCTCACCGGTGATAACGAGCGCACCGCACGCGCCATAGCCAAGGAAGCAGGCGTTGACGAATGTATTGCAGGCGTTCTTCCCGACGGCAAGGAAAGAGTTATTCAAGACCTCAAAAAATACGGCAAGGTGGCAATGGTCGGCGACGGCATAAACGACGCGCCCGCACTCACCGCCGCAGACACGGGAATAGCCATTGGAAGCGGAACGGATATTGCCATCGACAGCGCAAACATCGTGCTTATCAAGAGCAATATGGCAAGTCTCCCTGCGGCAATTAAGCTCAGCCGCGCGACACTTAACAATATAAAGTTAAGTCTATTTTGGGCGTTCTTCTATAACGCGCTCGGAATTCCGCTTGCGGCAGGTGTGCTTATTCCCCTCGGAATAAAACTCACTCCAATGCTCGGGGCGGCGGCAATGAGCCTTTCCAGCTTTTGCGTAGTCACAAACGCACTCAGACTAAATCTCGTGAATATTTATAAGAAACATAAAGTAAAGGAGTTTAAAAAAATGACAAGAACAATTAAAATTGAAGGTATGATGTGCCCCCACTGTGAAGCGCACGTTAAAAAGGCACTTGAAGCTCTCGCAGGAGTTGAAAGCGCAACACCCAGCCACGTTGAGAAAAAGGCAGTTGTAGTCCTCACCTCCCCCGTCTCCGACGAAATCCTCAAATCCACTGTTGAAGCACAGGGATATAAGGTACTTGGAATTGAATAAAAATAAAACTCGCATCCGAGGGATGCGAGTTTTTTTATTTATTAAAGTGTAGAACCAAAGTCTGTTACGATGGACTGACCTGTGATGGCACGGGATTCGTCGGATGCGAAGAAGAGGAGCATATTTGCAAGATCCTCGGGGAAGCAGGGCTGAACCTTGAGATCGTTATGCTTCATCATCTGACCAAAGATGTTCATGTCCATATTTGCAGCGCTCATACCTGCAACCATGGGTGTTACGATAGTACCGGGGCAAAGCGCATTGCAACGTACGTTTGTACCTGCAAAACGAAGCGCTGTATGTCTTGTGAGACCAATAATTGCTGCCTTGGATGCAACGTAAGCTGCGCCGCCGCAACCCATAACACCTGCAACGGATGCAACGTTAACGATGGAGCCGTAGCCCGTCTTTGCCATTTCAACGGAAACCTCACGTGTCATGCACATTGTTCCCTTTGTATTGATGTCGATAACTCTGTTCATATCGTCATCAGTAAAGCTATCAATTGCCTTAAGACCATTATCAAGAACGCCTGCGTTATTGATAAGAATGTCGATCTTGCCGAAAGCCGCAAGAGTTTCAGCTACCACTCTCTTTGCGTCCTCAACCTTGGAAATGTCGGAGCAAATGGGAAGAACCTCGCCGCCCATTTCACGAATTTTTACAGCAACCTCTTCAAGCTGTGCCTCGCGACGAGCTGTGATTACTACCTTTGCGCCTTCTTTAGCGAATTTTTCTGCAGTTGCAGCACCAACACCGGAGTTTCCTCCTGTGATAATGGCAACCTTGCCTTCTAAACGATTCATTTTGTTTTTCCTCCATAATATATAACGTTTTGTTTTTCAAACAGTATTGTTAATTATATCACAATGTACCCCGAATGTCAAGAAAAAACAATGATTATATCAAAAAATCGCACTCAATGAGTGCGATTTTTTTATCAAATTTTAGCAAGTGTGATATTTTTATAGTTTTCGTCCTCGGTTATTTCGCGAATATTCTTAACGAAATCAGGGAAAACGATAAATCCGTCGCCCTCTCCCTGCTCGATCTCAATAATTGCTTTATCGTTCCAGAAGGGGTAAACGTCGATCTCAAAATACTGATTTTTGTAAGTGAGGCAATATCTTGTTTTACGAATCGGACGGCAAGTGGGATCAGCTTCCATCAACAAACGGATATATGCGTCCTTAGAAAGTCTGCGTTCAAGGCGCACACCCTTTCTCTTTCTCGTTTGGAAGTATATATAGTTTCCATCTACTCCGCGCTGACGAACACGATTTTCTTCACCCTCTTGTGAAATAAGGTAGGTTTGAATAATCTCTACGCGCTGACAGTTGGGCATATTTTCAAGCAGAGCGATATCGGGGTAATCCATAAGAAATCTTCTCTTGATGTCGCAGGGACCCTGCTCGCCAAGGAAGTTTGACATTTCGGAGAGTAATTTCTTCATCTTTTTCTCAAAGTCAGTGTCGTTATCAATGATTCTGAGGTGGGGATGTCCCGTCCAAGCCGCAATAATTCTATCGTCAAGCGCAGACGCCTCGTCAACAGTCTCGGTTCTTGCACCGTTATTTTCAAGTGTATAGAACTCCTTTGCGCCCTTAGCACAAGTAACAAGATGGAACACCGCATCATAGCTATCGCGAAGCTCTACTTCACTGTGGCCAACGTAATCGCAAACCTCATTGAAATCCGCCTGTGTCATATATGCCTTATTGTCAAGCGCGCCGCGGTCGCAAACGAGAAGGATTTTTTCCTTGGGCATAGTAAGAGCGCCCTGTGTGAAAATTCTCTCCTTTTCGAGCTGAAGCTGCATTTGACACTTTTGGTACTCTACGTTAGTTCCGCAGGTCCAAGGCGCAACTCCACCCGTGATAAGCTCAGTAGCCGTTTCAGGTACGAAGAGCACTGTGTAGCCGAGCTTTGTAAAAGCTCCCTGTATTCTATTCATAGCGGTTGTCTTACCCGCGCAAGGTCCGCCCGTGATTACTATCTTTTTGATCTCCATTTTGATATCTCCTAAATGAATTAAAGGCAAATGCCAAATACACAGTTATTATACTACACTTTGTGAGTTTTTTCAATAGAAAATGCAAGTTTTCTGAGCTATTGACAACTAAGAATAAATATGATATAAATAAAGTACTATATCTTTGATACTTGGGGGGTAAATATGTGGATTAAAAACATTTTACTTGGACTTTTGGCTCTTATTTGTGTCGCCTTGATAACCGTTCTTGTAATACTCGGTGTGGCGAATTCGGGTGTTGGTGCTCGAGAGCTCGATGAAAATGATATGATGCTCGATTGGATGAGCCGTCTTGATGACAAAACGCCATTGAACGAAGTATTTATTCCCGGCACGCACGATAGCGGCGCGCTTTACTCCTTCCTCGGCGTTTCGGGAAAGTGCCAATCCTACACCATAGGCGAGCAGCTCTCCATGGGTGTGCGCTTCTTTGACATTCGCCTTCAACTCCGCGGCAGTGAGCTTGCGGTAGTACATAGCTTTGTTGATCAAAAGCTTACCTTTGACGCGGTGCTTGACGATATAAAAGCATTTATCACCGAAAACCCTTCTGAATTTGTTATAATTTCCATAAAAGAGGATGCCGATGCGGATGCTCCCGAGCTCCCCTTTGAAAAAGCAGTTGAACATGCTCTTTCCGAGCATCTCGGCTCACTTCTCTCAACTTCTGCTGAAGTTCCATCCTCCGTTGGTGAGGCGCGCGGCAAGGTTCATATCGTTTCACGATACAGCGGTGCATCTATAGGTGTGCCTGCACATTCGGGTTGGGCCGACTCAACCTCCTTTGAGCTTGGCTCACTCTACGTTCAGGACTATTACGCGATAGATAGCGTTGAAGCGAAAATGGGAGACATTAAAAATGCATTCCTCGTTGCAAGCGAGAAAAAGTACGCGCTCGTGCTGAATTTCACAAGCTGTTATCTCTCCGAGGGATTTCCGCCTGCCCACGCACCCACGACAGCAAAGCTAATAAATCCACAGCTCAGCGAGATTTTGAACGGCGGTGAAGCGGCTCCCTGCGTATTTGTCAGTGATTTCGTCACACCCGAGCTTGTAAGAAGTATAATTGAGTGTAATTTTAAGTAAATGAAATAAAATACAGCACCCACGTGGATGCTGTATTTTATTTACTCAAAAAATGCGCTACTTTAGGTTGCTTTTTCTTGGTGGCGGAGAGAGAGGCTATAATTAAAGTTCTAATATGGCGGGCATTTCTCCGTTTTCATAATATGCGCTTGGAACTTCCTTAAATCCAAATGAACTGTACAAATTTCTTGCAACAGAATTATTGATGTCATAGGAAAGCCAACAGTATTTTGCAGGGCCCGAGGGTAAGGTGCGAACAAAATCCAAAGCGAGCTTCATCGCCTCCTTGGCATATCCCTTCCCTTGATATTTCTTGTCGATCATCAATCTCCATATCATATAGTTATCGCAAATAAACCAATTGCAAAGCGGATTATCCTTAACCTTTTCCGAAAGGTTGTCATAGGCGATCATTACAAACCCAACGGGCTTATCATCACAAAAAATACCAAACGGAAACACCGGCTTGCCATTTATCACATTTAGATATGCGTGAACCAGACTATACGTATTGTCGGCTACGAAATTCTTTTGTTCTCTTTTCAATCTCAGTTTAGTTATGGCAAAAAAATTATCGTCATTTATGGGTTCTAATCGTATTTTGCTCATTTCTACACCTCCGTTCAAGATATTGTATCAAAAAATACGCAAAATAGCAATACGTTATGTGGAAATTTTACGGAAGATAGTGGTTCTATGTGGCGCACGGGATGAAGAGAGAGGGATTCGTTCTGCCCACTCGCGTCGCAATCACGCCAAAGGCGTGTATATCATCCGCAACTTGTTGCGGTATATCATCAACGGCTTGCCGTTGTATATCATCAAGCCGCAGGAAAATACACGCTGGCGCGTGATGAGATACAAGGGCGGCTTTGCCGCCCTTGATGATATACACGACTACGTCGTGATGATATGCCAAGCCTGCGGCTTGGATAAACAAAAAAAGAACTTTTGGTAGACAAAAGTTCCTTTTTTGTTGGCGGAGAGAGAGGGATTCGCTCTTGAATTTTTCAAAACATTCCCTTCGGTTTATTTGTTATGTTTTGAAAAATTCTTCGGTCACCGTTCAAAAACAACACACCGTGTTGTTTTTTCACTGCGTTCGAATCCCTATTATATCCTCGCACAACGAAAAAAGCACCGCAATTGCGGTGCTTTTTCGTTGTGGCGGAGAGAGAGGGATTCGAACCCTCGGAACGGTATTAGCGTTCACACGATTTCCAATCGTGCGCCTTAGACCAGCTCAGCCATCTCTCCATCTGCTCGACTTTTATATTATAT
>CANBDB010000081.1 GCA_947367285.1 uncultured Clostridia bacterium
GCCCATTAAAGTTAGTTTTATTCTAAATAATTAAATTATTCAAGAATTTCGGAAACTACGCCGGAACCTACTGTTCTACCACCCTCACGGATAGCAAAACGAAGACCCTGCTCACAAGCGATAGGTGTGATAAGCTCAACTGTCATATCAACGTTATCGCCGGGACGGCACATTTCAACGCCTGCGGGAAGCTGAATTGTACCTGTAACGTCAGTTGTTCTGAAGTAGAACTGAGGTCTGTAACCTGCGAAGAAGGGCTTGGAACGGCCACCCTCTTTTTCAGTAAGAACGTAAACGTGACCTACGAACTTTGTGTGGGGATGTACGGAACCGGGCTTAGCAAGAACCTGACCTCTTTCGATCTCGTCCTTAGCGATACCACGAAGAAGTGCACCGATGTTGTCACCAGCTTCAGCCTGAGGAAGGAGCTTGTGGAACATTTCTACACCAGTAACTGTTGTGCTTCTCTTTTCGTCGGAAAGACCAACTACTTCAACAACGTCACCAACCTTAACTGTACCTCTCTCTACTCTACCTGTAGCAACTGTACCACGGCCGGAGATGGAGAATACGTCCTCAACGGGCATAAGGAATGGAAGGTCTGCCTGACGCTCAGGAGTGGGAATGTAGCTGTCAACTGCATCCATGAGCTCAAGAATGCAAGCGAACTCAGGAGAGCTGAGGTCGTTGCTAGAAGACTCAAGAGCGTTACGAGCGGAACCACGAATTACGGGGATATCATCACCGGGGAATTCGTAGGAAGAAAGAAGATCTCTGATCTCCATTTCAACAAGGTCAAGAAGCTCGTCGTCGTCAACGAGGTCTGTCTTGTTCATAAATACTACAAGTGCGGGAACGCCTACCTGACGAGCAAGAAGAACGTGCTCTCTTGTCTGAGCGAGAGGGCCGTCTGTACCTGCAACTACGAGGATAGCGCCGTCCATCTGAGCAGCACCTGTGATCATGTTCTTAACGTAGTCTGCGTGTCCGGGGCAGTCAACGTGAGCGTAGTGACGGTTGTTTGTCTCGTACTCAACGTGACGGGAGTTGATTGTGATACCACGAGCTCTTTCCTCGGGGCAGTTGTCGATCTGGCTGTAATCAAGGAACTCAGAACCGTTAAGGAGAGAGAGTGTTTTTGTGATAGCAGCTGTAAGAGTTGTCTTACCGTGGTCAACGTGACCAATTGTACCAATGTTAACGTGGGGTTTTGTACGTTCAAATGTTTGCTTTGCCATTTTGAAAATCCTCCATTATAAATTAATAAATGTTTTTTTTGATTTTTATATATCTTACTTCTTAGCACGAGAAGTAATAATACCATCCTGAATGGACTTGGGAACCTGAGCGAAGTGGCTGGGCTCCATAGAGTACTGTGCACGACCCTGGCTCTTAGAACGAAGGTCTGTAGCATATCCGAACATTTCGGAAAGGGGAACAAAGCTTGTAAGCTCTGTTACACCGTTGCCAGCTTCCATAGACTGGATCTGACCACGACGAGAGTTAATGTCACCGATGATATCACCGAGATAATCGTCGGGAGTGATTGTAACAACCTTAACGATGGGCTCTGTAAGAACGGGCTCAGCAAGACGCATAGCTTCCTTGAATGCCATAGAACCTGTGATCTTGAATGCCATTTCAGAGGAGTCAACCTCGTGGTAAGAACCGTCGTAAAGTGTAACCTTAACGTCAACAACGTTGTAACCTGCAAGAACACCGTTCTGCATTGCGCCCTGGATACCCTGGTTAACGGGCTCGATGTATTCCTTGGGAATAGCACCGCCTGTAACAGCGTTAACGAATGTGTAACCTGCGCCGGGCTCGTTGGGCTCGATTGTGAGCTTAACGTGACCGTACTGACCGGAACCACCGGACTGCTTCTTGTACTTAGTCTCGTGGTCAATCTTCTTGCGAATTGTTTCCTTGTAAGCAACCTGAGGAGCGCCGATGTTTGCTTCTACCTTAAATTCGCGGAGCAAACGGTCAACGATAATCTCAAGGTGGAGCTCACCCATACCTGCGATAATTGTCTGACCAGTTTCCTCGTCAGTGTAGGTGCGGAATGTGGGGTCTTCTTCAGCAAGCTTTGCAAGAGCAAGTCCCATCTTTTCCTGACCTGCGCGGGTCTTGGGTTCGATAGCAACGGAGATAACGGGCTCGGGGAATTCCATGGATTCAAGAATAATGGGCTTCTTGGGATCACAGAATGTATCACCTGTTGTTGTATACTTTGTAGATACAACTGCTGCGATATCACCGCTGTAGCATGCTTCGATATCCTTACGGTCGTTAGCATGCATCTGAAGAACACGTCCGAATCTCTCGTACTTGTTCTTGGAAGAGTTATATACGTTAGTACCAGCATTTACAAGACCGGAGTAAACACGGAAGAAGCAAAGCTTACCAACGTAGGGGTCTGTCATGATCTTGAATGCGAGAGCGGAGAAAGGATTCTCATCGCCTGCAGGTCTCTCTTCCTCTTCCTCGGTATCAGGATTTACACCCTTGATAGAAGGAATGTCAAGAGGAGAGGGCATGTAATCAACGATAGCGTCAAGGAGCTTCTGAACGCCCTTGTTTCTATAAGATGTACCGCAAACTACGGGAACGATCTTGTTGTCGATTGTAGCCTTACGAAGTGCTGCCTTAAGCTCTGCAACGGAGATTTCCTCCTCCATGCAGTATCTTTCGAACAATTCTTCGTCTGTTTCGCAAATAGACTCAACCATTGCGGAGTGATATTCCTGAGCCTTGTCAAGCATATCTGCGGGAATTTCTTCTTCTCTCATATCCTTGCCTTGTTCATCATAGTAAACTTCAGCCTTCATCTCCATAAGGTCGATAACGCCCTTGAATTCCATTTCAGAACCAATGGGGAGCTGAATCGGAACTGCATTTGCATGAAGTCTGTCCTTAAGCATCTGAACAACGCGGTAGAAGTTCGCACCGTTGATGTCCATCTTATTTACATAGCACATACGGGGAACCTTGTATTTGTCAGCCTGACGCCAAACTGTTTCAGACTGGGGTTCAACACCACCCTTAGCACAAAGTACTGTAACAGCACCGTCAAGTACTCTAAGAGAACGTTCAACCTCAACTGTGAAGTCAACGTGTCCGGGTGTGTCGATAATGTTTATACGATGCGTATTTGCCTTAGTAGCGGCAGCATCATTGTGGAACTCGGATTTTGCCCAATAGCAAGTTGTTGCAGCAGAAGTAATTGTAATACCTCTCTCCTGCTCCTGTACCATCCAGTCCATTGTTGCAGAACCTTCGTGAGTTTCACCAATTTTGTGAGTCTTACCTGTGTAGAACAAGATACGCTCAGTCGTAGTGGTCTTACCGGCGTCAATGTGCGCCATAATACCAATATTTCTTGTTTGTTCAAGCGAATATTCTCTTGGCATTGTAAGTCTCCTTCAAAATTAATATCTGTAGTGTGCAAAAGCCTTGTTTGCTTCTGCCATTCTGTGTGTTTCTTCCTTCTTCTTGAATGCAGCGCCTGCACCGTTCTTAGCATCCATAATTTCGTTTGCTAATCTTTCAGCCATTGTGTGCTCACCACGTTTTCTGGAATAACCAACGAGCCAACGGAGACCAAGAGTCTGACGTCTCTCAGCTCTTACCTCCATGGGAACCTGATAGGTAGAACCGCCTACACGGCGAGCCTTTACCTCAAGTACAGGCATAATGTTTTCAAGAGCAGCCTGGAAAGCTTCTACAGGGTTCTCACCTGTCTTGCCTTCAACGATTACGAATGCATCGTATACGATCTTCTGTGCTACTCCTTTTTTACCGTCAAGCATAACGTTGTTGATAAGCTTTGTTACAAGCTTAGATCCGTAAAGGGGATCCGGCAATACGTCTCTTTTGGAAATTTTACCTCTTCTCGGCACTTTACTTCCCTCCTTCATTAATATTATGAAATCATAGGTACTCAAAAGCATTTCTTCTGTCAATGCACGTCGGCGTGGTCTGCCTTAAACATTAAATTTATGCAGCTCTTTTAGACGAGCGAATATTTTGCTTTATACCCTTAGTTAAATGAGACCGATTATTTCTTCTTAGGTCTCTTTGCACCGTATTTAGAACGGCTCTGGTTACGGTTCGCAACGCCCTGTGCGTCGAGAGTACCGCGGATGATGTGGTAACGTACACCGGGCAGGTCACGTACTCTTCCGCCTCTGATAAGGACAACGGAGTGCTCCTGCAAGTTGTGGCCGATACCGGGGATGTAGGTTGTTACTTCAAGACCGTTAGTAAGTCTAACTCTTGCGATCTTACGAAGAGCAGAGTTGGGCTTCTTGGGTGTTGTTGTAGATACCTTTGTGCAAACTCCTCTCTTCTGAGGTGCATGCTGGTCTGTAGGTTCGTTATGAAGTGTGTTAAAGCCCTTCTGAAGCACGGGTGCTTTGGACTTGTAAACCTTCTCGCTACGTCCCTGTCTTACAAGCTGGTTAAAGGTTGGCATTTTCTTCCTCCTTCTTCAAAAATTTAATGTTTATACAGACACGACTTATGCCGTGAAACTGTCAACTCAAAATTGCTTGCAAATGCTCGTGGAATAAGGCATTCTACTGCCCCCATTTTCACAAACAATTACAGTTTATTATATCATTAAATATACTTTTTGTCAAGAAAATTTGAATTTTTCGTATTTTTTAGCATTTTTCACAGTATTGACAAATTTTCTCATTAAATTTCATTAATAATGCACAAAATTTCACTTTATTTTCCGCACTTTCACGCGCGCGTATATATATAATGAAGAAAACTGAAACCCCGACGCTCGCTAAAGCGTCGGGGAAATATAATTATTCAGTAACCTTATCCTCAGTGGGACGAGCGTTAACGTTGTGGTAGCACTTCATACCTGTACCTGCAGGGATGAGTTTACCGATAATAACGTTCTCCTTAAGACCTCTGAGGTGGTCGATCTTACCGTTTGTAGCCGCATCAGTAAGAACTCTCGTTGTTTCCTGGAAGGAAGCTGCGGAGAGGAAGGACTCAGTTGCAAGAGCAGCCTTAGTAATACCAAGGAGTACGGGTGAGTAAGTTGCAAGTACGAGATCGATCTCGCCTGCATCAATACGCGCCTGAACCTTGTTATTTTCAAGCTCGAACTCGGAAACGTCAACAACGGAGCCGGAGAGAAGATCAGTGTTACCGGGCTCTTCTACTCTCACCTTTCTTGTCATCTGACGAGCGATGATTTCAATGTGCTTATCGTTAACAGAAACGGACTGACCGCGGTAAACCTTCTGAGTTTCAGTGATGATGTAGGAGTAAACCTCATCAAGGCCCTGAATTCTAAGGATGTCAGCGGGAGCCTTGCTTCCCTCTGTAAGAACCTGACCTCTTTCAACGCGCTGTCCATCAACAACAGCGAGCTTAGTTCCGTAAGGAATTGCATATTTAACCTGTTCACCGGTTTCTTCGCTTGTAACGAATACGTCGTGAACGTTTGCATTTTCACCGAGCTGAACGCGAGCGATACCGCTGTGTTCAGTCATGATAGCTGCCTTCTTAGGTTGACGAGCTTCGAAGAGCTCCTCAACTCTGGGAAGACCCTGAGTAATATCGCTACCAGCGACACCACCGGAGTGGAATGTTCTCATTGTAAGCTGTGTACCGGGTTCACCGATGGACTGAGCCGCAATGATACCAACTGCTTCACCTACGCTAACTCTCTTGCCGGAAGCAAGGTCAGCACCGTAGCAGTGAGCACATACACCGTGCTTAGCATGACACTGGATAAGAGAACGGATGTGTACCTTCTTGATACCTGCCGCCTCGATTGCCTTTGCCTGCTCGTCGGAGATCATCTCGTCGTTGCCAACGATAACAGCACCGGTCTCGGGATGAACAACCTCACCGATTGTGTATCTACCAACGATTCTATCTGTAAGTGTTTCAAGAACGTTGCCCTCTTTTGCATCAACGTTTTCGGATACCCAAGCACCCTTCGTTGTGTCACACTTTTCTTCAGTAACGATAACGTCCTGAGAAACGTCAACAAGACGACGTGTAAGGTAACCGGAGTCAGCAGTTCTAAGAGCTGTATCGGAAAGAGACTTACGAGAACCACGAGCACCCATGAAGTACTCTGTGATATTAAGACCTTCGCGGAAGTTTGACTTAATGGGAAGCTCGATTGTCTTACCGTTAGCAGCGAACATAAGACCACGCATACCTGCGAGCTGACGCATCTGCTGGATAGAACCACGGGCACCGGAGTCCGCCATGATCTTGATGGGGTTGTATGTGTCAAAGCTGCGAAGAAGAGCATCAGTAACCTCTTTGGTTGTCTGATCCCAAATCTTAACAACGCTGTTGTAGCGCTCCTCTTCGGAGAGCATACCGCGGTTGTAGTGCTTACGGATTGTGTCAACCTTCTTCTCTGCCTCAGCGATGAAGGATTTCTTCTCCTGAGGAATTGTCATATCGTAAACGGAGATTGAGAAGGAAGCGCGAGTGGAGTACTTATAACCCATCTCCTTGATGTTATCGAGCATCTCTGCACAAACGGGAGTACCGTTGTACTTGATACATCTGTCGATAAGCTGACCAAGCTCCTTCTTCTTTGTAACGAACATAATTTCAAGGTCAAATGCCTTTTCGGGATCAGTTCTATCAACGAAGCCAAGGTTCTGAGGAATCGCCTGGTTGAAGATAAGACGACCGAGTGTAGCGTCGATAACCTTTGACTTCATTACGCCGTCGATCTCCTTCTCCACTCTAACCTTGATGGGTGCGTGGAGACCGAGAACTTTATTTTCATAAGCCATAACTGCCTCGTCGAAGTTACGGAATACCATACCTTCACCGGGCTCACCGGGCTTATCCATTGTAAGATAGTAAGAACCGAGGATCATAT
>CANBDB010000082.1 GCA_947367285.1 uncultured Clostridia bacterium
TAAAATGCTTTAAAAGTTTTTCGGGGGTGCAGGGGGCGGCTTTTCAAAAAAGCCCCCTGCTATTCCAAAACAAACTAACTCCCCGATAAACCCCAATTTATATAAAAAACATTCAAAACGAGGATAAAATGAAGGTAGTTTTATTTGGTTTGAACGGCTCGTATTCGCACACCTGTCTTGCGCTTAGGTGCTTGCGTGCGCCTCTTGAGAGGGCTGGGTATGAGGTCGTTCTTCGCGAATACAATTTAAGAGATATGAATGCCACCGTACTCTCGGGGCTCGTTTCCGAGGCGGCGGACGTCTACAGCTTTTCGTGCTATATTTGGAATATTGCCTCTATGCTCGATATAGCTGCCGATCTTTACGCACTTTTGCCAGATGCGAAGATTATTTTTGGCGGCCCCGAGGTGAGCTTTGCCTGTGAGCGCTTTGACTATGACTTTATCCACCACATCGTGCGCGGTGAGGGAGAGGATGCTATAGTTCAAATTTGTGATGCATACTCAAAGAGTGAAAAACCGAAGCGCATTATCGACGGCGGACGTCCCGACGTTATGCAGAGCGAGGGTATTTTGTACCGTGAGGGCGACTACTCAAGTGGAACAATGCTTTATTATGAAAGCTCTCGAGGTTGCCCGTACAAATGCGCATACTGTCTCTCTTCAGCAACTGACGGAGTTCGCGCCAAAACTGTGGAGCAAACGCTCTCGGATCTTCGCGAATTTGAAAAGCTTGATACAAGCATTAAAATAATCAAATTTGTTGACAGAACCTTCAATTTCAACGTAAATCGAGCAAATGACATTTGGCGCGCGCTTTTAAGCGAGGAGTTTACTAAAAACTATCATTTCGAGGTTTGCGCCAATTTGCTTAACGAGGAAAGCTTTGAAATTTTCTCGAAGATGCCGAAGGGCAAAATTCAACTTGAGATAGGACTTCAAAGTACTAATGAAAGCACACTGGACATTATCTCGCGCCATCTCGACGCGCATAAGATAATAGCGGCAGCGCGTAGGATAAAGGAAATGGGCAATATCCACGTTCATCTTGATCTTATTGCAGGTCTGCCGTATGAGGATATGGAGTCCTTCAAAAAGTCATTTGACGAGGCGTATTTTGCCTGCGATATGCTCCAGCTTGGATTTTTGAAGCTGCTCTACGGAACTCGCCTGCGCGAGATGGCGGCGGAGTACGGATACGTTGCATCAAAAAAAGCACCGTACACGGTGCTAAAGAGCAAGTGGATGAGCTATGATGACTTGACCTTGCTCACCGAAATGGCGGATATTCTTGACCGCTATCGAGAGGGCGGTGGATTTGAAACCTCTCTTGAATATGCGCTCTCGGGTGTGGAGTCTCCCTTTGACTTTTATCTCGGTTTGCGCAATTTCATCTTCAAACGCGACGGACGAAGCATTAGAAAAATATCCCAAAATGACATCTACGCCTTACTGTATCAGTATATTGCTTTGAAATATCCCGAGAATGAAGAAGAATTTTCTCGCCTTATGCACGAGGACTATGCTAAAAAGCAGGTTAGAAAGCCGCCTAAATTCAAAAAATAAAGGTTGCCACTTTCGTGACAACCTTTAGAAAATCAAATATTAGAGAGCCTTAACAAGTGCCTCTGTATCCTGTGCGATTACAAGCTCCTCGTTTGTGGGGATCATGTAAACCTTAACCTTGGAGGAGTCGGTTGAAAGCTTTGTAAGACCTGTCCAACCCATTGTGTTAGCGTTTACTTCCTTGTCAAGCTCGATTCCGAGGAATTCAAGACCGGAGAGAGCGCCTGCACGGATCTTAGGTGTGTTTTCACCGATACCTGCTGTAAATACAACTGCATCAAGACCGCCCATAGCAGCTGCATAGGAGCCGATGTACTTCTTGATCTGGTATTTAAGGATCTCGATAGCGAGCTCAGCGCGGTGGTTGCCCTCTGCAATAGCTGCTTCAAGGTCACGGCAGTCGGAGGAAACTCCGGATACGCCGAGGAAGCCACACTTCTTGTTGAGGTAGCTGTTCATCTCGTCGATGGAGTAGCCCTTCTTTTCCATAATGTAGGTTACGAGAGCGGGGTCGATATCACCGCAGCGAGTACCCATAATAGTACCTGCAAGGGGTGTGAAGCCCATGGTTGTGTCGATGCACTTGCCGTCCTTAACTGCGGAAATGGAAGAACCGTTTCCAAGGTGGCATGTAACGATCTTAGTACCCTCAGCATTGCCGCCAAGAAGCTTGATCATCTCGCCTGCAACGAAGCGGTGAGAGGTTCCGTGCATACCGTAACGACGGATGCCGTATTCCTCGTAAAGATCGTAGGAAACACCGTACATATATGCTTCCTCGGGCATTGTCTGATGGAAAGCAGTATCAAATACAAGCGCCTGAGGTGTGCCGGGAAGGATATCAAGGCAAGCCTGAATACCCTGAAGGGAAGCGGGTGTGTGAAGAGGAGCGAGGTCGCGGCACTTCTTGTCAAGGATCTCATAAACCTCATCAGTAAGGATTACGGACTGAGAGAAATACTGACCGCCGTGAACTGCTCTGTGGCCAACTGCCTCAATTTCACTCATAGAGGTGATGCAGCCGTGCTCTGTGTGAACGAGCGCTTCAACAACTGCCTTCATAGCCTCTGTGTGGTTGGGCATAGCGATGTCTGCGGAATAGGTGATACCCTTTACAAGCTGCTTGTGAGTGAGCTTGCCGTCGATACCGATTCTCTCGCAAAGACCCTTTGCGATAACGGTTTCGTTGGTGGTATCAAAAAGCTGATATTTGAGCGAGCTTGAGCCCGCGTTTACAACGAGTACATTCATTTAGATGAACCTCCAAAAATTTATTAACAGATATATTATACAACAACTTTTCACCAATTTCAATAGATTTTTCAAATTAAGGGAGAATTAAAATGGCATTTGGCATTATTTGTGAATACAATCCGTTCCACAATGGACATCTTCACCAAATCAATGAAATAAAAAGAATATCCGATGAGCCGATAATTTGCGTTATGAGTGGGAACTTCACTCAGCGCGGAGAGGTTGCGATATTGGATAAATACGAGCGCGCGGGGGTTGCGCTTGAGTGCGGAGCTGATCTTGTTCTTGAGCTTCCCGTGCCTTTTTGTGTGGCGAGCGCGGAGTATTTTGCCTCCGCGGGCGTGCATATTTTGGCAGGAGTGGGAGTGGACAAGCTTTGCTTTGGCTCGGAGTGTGCGGATGGGGAAAAGCTCAAAAACATCGCGCAAATAGCTGTCTCGGAAGAATTTAAGAAAAAATGTGCAGCCCTCTCTAAAGAAGAAGGCGGCGCGGCGGCATATTTTGCACTTCTTGAAGAGGAGTCCGGTGTGGGAGATATTTCTTCCAATGATATTTTGGGTATTGAATACACCAAGGCAATCCTCAAAAATGGATACGATATGCAAATTTATCCCATCAAGAGAGAGGGAAGTGCATATCGCGAGTTTACTCTCGTTGATGGTGTTAATCCAAGCGCTAGTGCCATTCGCGGAGAAATTGCGAAGGGCAATTATGATTCCATTGTTAATTTTGTGCCCGAAACCACGTATAAAGCCTTGAAAAATGGCGAGATTGCCTCGCTTGAGCATATAAGTGACGGAATACTCCTCGCCCTGCGTTTAACTGACGTTCAAAAGCTCGACGTTGCGATTAGCGACATGGGACTCATTAATAGAATTTTGATGCTTTCCCACGAGTGCAGTAGCTTCAATGAGCTTTCTAAAAGGTTGCAAACCAAAAAGTACACCGCAAGCTCTCTTCGTCGCGCTATCTTATACATTTTGCTTGGTGTTGCGCAAGGTGATCTTGATACTATGCCGAGGTATACGACCTTGCTTGCGGCAAACGAGCGAGGTAGAGAATATCTTGGTGCAATTCGCAAAAAAGAAACGGGAATAAAGATCGTTACAAAACCTGCGAATGCTCAAGAATCAAGACAAAGCGACTTGAACAAACGAGCTGACGCGCTCTACACGATGTGCTTTTTAAGTAAAAAAGAGAGTGGAATATATTTAAGAAAAAGCCCTGCAATAGAATAAGAAAACGGTGGATTTATCCACCGTTTTCTATTTGTTCTTCAGCTTGAAAGGTGAAGCCGGAGCTTCTGCGTGTGCCTGAAATTCTTCTGTAAAACTCCGCGTAGCTTGCATTCATATATGGAATGAGCCAAATAAATCCGATACCGCACGAGAGTATGCAAAGCATCATCCAACCGATAAAGCTAAACTGCAAGCGGAAGAGATCCCACTTATTACCCTGCATAAGAGTTTTGGACTCATCCAGCGCCTGCTGAGGTGTAAGATATGGCTTTTCCGCAAGTATGTAGGGAACCATAGCATAGCGGTATTCGGCAATAATTCCGGGGATGACGCACAGCAATGTCCAAAGAAAAACGTATACGGTAACGTAAAGGTTGGAAAGCACTGCATTTTTCCAATGCTTGAAATAGGAAAATAACGAGCCTATCTCCGGGTGTCTGCCGTCAACGAGATCAAGATTGAACTTTTGATATCCTACACTTACAATACTTGAAAGGAAGAACATTGCAATGGACATAACAAAGCCGATAGCTGCAAATATTCCGACAAAGCCGAGTATGGCGGCTAAATTTTCCTCAATGAAAACGGAAATCTCATTAAAGAAGCCCTCAAGCTCCGTTCCCTCAAAGCTCTCAAAATCGGATTCTTCGAAGTTGAGGTTGAGACTACCTGAGCCCGAGCCCGTGGTTACGCCACAAATTGACGCAACAAGGGATGCGATAATAGCTAATACCCAATTACCACTGAGAGATTGGCGCGCGTGTGATCTGATTGCTTTTAAATCCATAGTGTTCTCCTTTCGCAAAAAAGATGTGAGTACAATTGATTATTTGGTTATATACTTGAGATATGCGTTGATAAATCCGTCAAGGTCGCCGTCCATAACCGCCTGAATGTTTCCGTTTTCGTGACCTGTTCTTGTATCCTTGGCAAGAGTGTAGGGCATGAATACGTAGGAGCGAATTTGTGAGCCCCATTCGATATTTGCCTTATTGCCCTGAATGTCCTCAACTCGCTCGAGATTTTCGCGAATCTTGATCTCAAGGAGCTTGGATTTAAGCATTTTAAGGGCGGTTTCCTTGTTTTGAAGCTGGCTTCGCTCGGTTTGACAACCAACAACGATACCGGTGGGCTTGTGAAGGATACGGATAGCGGAGTCAGTTTTGTTGATGTGCTGACCACCCGCACCGCTTGAACGGTGCGCTGTTATGTCGAGGTCCTCGGGACGAAGCTCAATGGTGTTGTCGTCCTCAAATTCGGGCATAACCTCGATGGAAGCAAAGGAAGTTTGACGTCTGCCGTTTGCATCAAAGGGGGAAACGCGAACAAGACGGTGAACACCGTTTTCACTCTTGAGGTAGCCGTATGCGTTTTCGCCCTCAACCATAATTGTAGCACTCTTGATACCCGCCGCATCACCGTCAAGCCAGTCGAGGAGCTTTACGTTGAAATCGTGATTTTCTGCCCAACGTGTGATCATTCTATAGAGCATTTGTGCCCAGTCCTGCGCCTCAGTTCCGCCTGCACCGGGGTGGAAGGAAACGATTGCGTTGTTGTGGTCGTATTCACCCGAGAGAAGAATTTCAATTCTCATTCTTTCCTCTTCTGCTTCAACAAAGTCCATTTCCGCCTTTACTTCTTCAGCATAGCTCGCCTCGTTTTCCTCGATAGCCATATCGGCAAGAGCTATTGCATCCTCAAGGCGCTGAGCGAGACCGTTGAATTCGTCGAGCTTCTTTTTGCCCTGCTTTATTGCCTGCAAAATTTTGGATGAGTTATCCTGATTGCTCCAAAACTCAGGGTCAAGAGTCTTTTCTTCCATCTCGCCCACCTGCTTTGTAAGCTCGTCGATACGAAGGGAATCGCGAAGCTCCGCGATATCCTTTCTCATACCAATTAATTTATATTTGTATTCTTCGAGTTCAATAATCATTTTATTTCTCCGTTCATTACAATATTAATCCATATTATATATTATCACAAAAAACACTTTTTTGCAATATGCTTTGTAAAAAAATAGCAAGCGGATTTCCGCTTGCTATATGTATTATTCCAAAATTTCAAACTTGTATCCAACGCCCCAAACGGTTTTGAGCACCCATTTGTCGCTAACACCCTCAAGCTTTTCACGAAGGCGCTTAACGTGAACGTCAACTGTTCTGGAGTCGCCGAGATAGTCAAATCCCCAAACCTTATCAAGAAGCTGATCACGAGTGAATACGCGATTTCTGTTGTAGGCAAGGAAGTAGAGAAGCTCGAGCTCCTTAGGAGGAATATCAATTGCCTTGCCAAAGAGCTTAAGCTCATACTTTTGCAAGCTGATCTCGATATTTTCAAGCTTGATAACCTCGTTGTCAGTCTTAGAGGAAGAATGAGTGCGGGTGCGGCGGAGAACCGCTTTTACGCGTGCGGAAAGCTCCTTGATATCGAAGGGCTTAACCACGTAGTCATCCGCACCAAGCTCAAGACCGAGAACCTTGTCAAAGGTGTCGCTCTTTGCACTGATCATGATGATGGGTTGATTGGATACCTCGCGGATTTCGCGGCAAACCTGCCAACCGTCCTTTTTGGGAAGAACGATATCAAGCAAAACAATATCGGGATTGTATAACTTAAAGCTATCTACTCCGGCAACACCGTCATTTACGGCCTTAACCTCGTAGCCTTCCTTTTCAAAGTAATTTTTAATCATTTCGCAAACGGCTGCATCGTCGTCGATTATAAGAATTTTTGTATCCAACATTTTATGTACCTCCACAACAAGAGAATGCTATATATCAGTAATGGTC
>CANBDB010000083.1 GCA_947367285.1 uncultured Clostridia bacterium
CTCCTATGATGAACAGTTTACGTGCTAAATAACTTGAGCATAGATGTAATAATTATAACTTGCTTTCTGTCTTAGACACTATTTCAATATTAGCTTTTTTCTCGTCACAAAACTCGTTAGAGAACTTTTTCAACACTTTAGGAAATGCGTGGAACAAGAAAAATTTAATGTTATCCTTCTCGCAACTATTTATAAAATCAGCAATAGCATCTTTATCGGAGTGAAAACTCCAATCGGGCGACATCAAGTTGTGTATATTAGCAAAATTGCAACTTGACATACGTTCCTGCAATTCCTTTGATGCTGCTAAAGGTCCCGTAATATACAAATCCATTTCGTGAGCATTAAAGATTTCGACTGCTTTATCTATTTCACCTTGTGTCAAGAGAAATACCAACTTTTTATCTTTATATTCTGCAAACTGCTCAGAAGTGGACATTGTATACAGCCGTTGAGTTTCAGCATAATTTATACTTGACTTCTTTACAATGTGCTTGACAAATAAATCTCCTTCGTGTTTAGACATTAACCAAGTTCTCAATATGTTTTTTAACATATCGAACAACTCGTCAGTTACAACAAAGAGCCAATCCATATGCTTGTCTATTGACAATTTAAAGAGGCACATATAAATGTTGAATAAGGTTTCTGAGCTTCGGCTAACAAAGATGGGGTTATTGTACGATTTAACAACTTCATCGAATATAGTATCCACATTGCGATCTGTTATTGCAAAATCACCGCGAGGAACTAACGCGCAGTCCGTAATTATCGAAACATTACCGTTCTTGTCACCGATAACTTCTTTTAATGTATTTGAATATTCAAAGAAACCATTTGTTAAACACAAATCACCGGGATAAATCAAAATATCGTTATAATATTTGTACTTTAAGCCATATGCACCCGGGCAGTGATAGCTATTAAAGAACTCTATGGTATTGCATATATAAGAGCGATCCTTAATAGATTCTATCAACACCGCATTTTTAAGTAAAAGCTTCTTATCATCGTCATCAATGCTCTTTAGATTTAATAAGTATCCTAAAGTAATGTCTGATAAAACAACGGGGATTTCTTTTTCTTTAAGAAGATTGAATATTCCTGCCGAATGATCTTTATGAAAATGCGAGAGGAAAACAAAATCCAATATTTCTATAACTTCGCGCTCTATACCAAATCCTGTATCCAAAAGGATATTACCATTCTCACAACACAAAAGTATTGCCGTAGAAGATATATCTTCCGCAACATTTCTGATGGATAATGGCTTCCCTAAATGAACGTAGGGCGGTTTGTGTGTTGCTATGTTCCAATACTTGTAAGAATCTGCAACTTTGAAAGTAGTAAAATTGGCGCGTGATCCCGAAACCATTGGATACCAACCCGTATCCTTGGTTATTTGCTCTCTTTGCGCAAAAATCAAATCTCTAACTTTCAATGAGGGAGCGGTATATATGTAAGCAATGTTATATTGAAATCCATCCGCTTGATTAACATAATCATAGAAAGTGACAAATTCGATAAAATCCTTTTCAGTAGCGTAATTGTGTTCCAAGTATGCAAAAAAGTCATCAACGCTACAGATGTTGTTGTGCGGCTTAAGCAACGTTTCTCTTGCACGTTTCATAGAAGCAAACAAAGGCTTGTTTCTAATTTCATATTCTCTAAAGCTCATTGTATCACTTCCTTTTTAGTTATACATTTTTCAATATCAATATACTCAATCCAAGTCCACCGAATATGCAAAGGAGAGTGCCAAGTGTTCCCATATCGGCAGCAACGGGCAAAGCTATGCCACCGATGCACAACGCGGTCACCAATAGACATTTTAGAATTGTAACTCCGTTACTATCCCTGGTTGCATCGTATAACGGCTTGCCGCCCATAGATATTCCTTTTAATTCATCATCATTGGATTTTTTCTTTGACAATGAATTTGGCGCGTTATCAGACTTACTTCCGCCACTTACTTTCATATCCATAAAACGATCGAAGTGATCTTTCTTTCCGTTTCCGTTCCAATCAAATCCACCGCCACCTTTTAAAAATCCCATTACTACGACTATTCTCCCTCTTGATTTTAATCAACATACTCTGTCAACTGAAGGATCAACTTTGCTCGTTCCTCAGTATCTTCAACTTTATCGCACCATAGTTCAAGAAGATCATAGGCATCACTTGATATTTCTTTGAAACTCGGCATTACGTTGCTCATAATCTCATACCAAGAATCTCTCTTGTTAGGATTATCATATACCATTTGTAGCAATTCATCAGCGAGAGCCAATTCCTCGTTCTCAATTCTTCTTCTGATAATTTCTCTAACACTAATATGCAACCAGCTACCGGAACGGTAAAAAAGAGTATGCTTTAATGTCGGATTATTCAAAATGATATTATCCATTTCTTCATAACCAATTACCATCGAGCCCTTGCTAATAATTCCACCCGTCAAATACCAAGCATCTTCGGATTGTGCTTCTTTTTCATACCTCGAAAGCAAATATGTCCACATATCCACCGCAGTGTCAACATCAATTTCAAACATTCTTGCCACAGTTTCAGCGATGCTAATTTCGTTCTTGTGAAAATCGTTTTTAAGAACATCAAAGCTTCTTAATAATTTATCTTTTTTGCCTTCGCCTTTAGTACCTATAGCAAAAGTTCGGTCATATTTATTGCTTGTCTGCGTCGGTGTTTCTTCTGAATCGAGATTATCATCATCGTCCTCTTCTTCATCTTGTGGCTGCTCGTCCGTTTTTTCTTTCACCAAAAACTCTTCGTCGATAACTCCTGAGAGTTTATTATTTCGAGCTTCCTCCAACATTGAAGTATATTGCTGAACCGCACACAACTCTTTGGGGTTGATATCATTATTAAATTCGAGGAAGAAAACACCAATATCCTTGAACAAATCAACATACAACCTGCTCGCCGTTCCTTTTTTATCTGCGCCTTGATTATACATTTCTATATCAATTAGCAGATATGCTGATAACAAAAATGGGATTGTACTATCAAAATTATTTCCCTCCAAATTGCTATCAAGGGCTGCTTGTGCCTGCCTTATTCCAATATAGCTATTTGGATCTATGTAACAATCCTTAAACAGAACAACTTCACGTTCTGTGGCAATGCCTTTTACATTGCCTAAATAGGAAACATATTTTACTAAATCGAGCATAAGAAGATCCTTGAACGGTTTCACACCTTTTTGGGCAAAATATTGACCATATGGCGTTTGATACATAGATTCTGCCATTTCGTATGCCATATTTATTAACTGTTTTAATTCGCTATTTCTCATAATGTTCTCCTTTGCTATTAAAACAAGAAATATCAGTTTTCAAAAATAAACGATTCGCCCGAATATGTATCACAATACCATTCCCACTGTCTTATCCGCTTCTCAAATTTTAACGTTTCAAGAGGATTTTGAACATATATGGCTTGTGTATTTTGAGCGCTTTGGATAAGCAAACACAAATAATACTGTTCGCCGTATTGGTGTGCGGCAGTATATTCGTTATTTGTTATTGAGAAGCTGCCATCTTCTGTGATGGATTTAACTTCTATATATCGTTTACATCCATCGGGGGTAGTGCTCTCAATATCATATCCTACATTTTGCTTACTAACATCGGTAGCTGTATTACCAAAGTATTTTTCGATGTCAATACATTGCTGCTCTGCGGAACGCCATTTTGCAATATGAGGTTTAATTTCCTTCTTTATTGTCTTTGCTACCTGCGGTGCATCCTCTGTATAGTCTTGTGATAATTTACTGATGTCTATGGAAGTTTGTTCACTAAACCAACTGATTTCAGATTTGCTTATGTTGTTACTAATCTCATCCATCACATCCGCTGCAATACCTGCACCACCGCTGGCTACCTCAACCAACGATTTGATACCATCATCGGTAGAAACCTTGATTTTCTCAAGTTTGATTTTCTTTCCGGGCGTAGTTTGTGAAAATTTCTCACCTTTGATTATCTTGGATAAAATCTTGCCCTGCATTTCAGCGTGCATCTTGCCAACCAACTTTTCTTCCGCCATCATCTCCACAAGATCAGCATTGGTAAACTGTTGAGCAGAATATGATTGGATAAATTTATCGATATTCTTATATTTCTCATAAAGGCTGCTTGATATAGATTCACGTCCAATATACGTTGACGTAGTTCTCAGAAAATGTTTTTCTGATTCATCAAGCCAATCGGGGAGCAGCTTATATCCATCAATCCTAATTGTTTTTCCGCTTTGTAAATTGAGGACAATGCCTAATAAGTGAAGCTTTATTTGTTGTTTTAGGTAACTGTTACATTTAGAAAAACCGCTATTGCTGCACAGAATTGAAAAGAATTCACTAAAATCCACGTCATTATTATCTTCAAAAACGGAATTTACAATATGCAATATATTCTCAGCTATGTCGGCAAGCGCCATTTCCGTCTTTGAATCAACAGTAATATGTTTTCTTGACGGATCTGTTGTAAAATCGGCGTTGATTTTTACGGGAAACAACACTTTATCATAAGTCGGCAAATAACTATGATAAACCTGTTCGTTTTCATTACAAGCAACTATTCTTTTATTGATGATGTCATACTTAAATCCCAAGGAAGTGCTTTTGTGAGATACAACATACCAAGCGTCATTTGACTCTTCCAAGAATTTTACCAAGCATCCACCCTTGCTTGACTCTCTCGCCAAAGAAATGTTTTTTGAGGAAGTTCCCATTTTAATGCTGCATTCTTCAACATTATTCAAGAAAATAAACATTCCGTTATCTACTTGGTCAAGTTCTTCAATAAATTCTTTGATTTTGGCATTTTTGAAGACAAAAATGGTTTTATATCCTTGCTGCTCCAATTCTTGTAGTTTAGCCAAAATGCTGTTATCAATAGCTTCAACTAACAGCGGAACACGAATCATAGGGATATTTTCTTCGGGGATAGATAATTTTTGCGAGCAGATTTTTTTGCTAAATGTAAAGCAAGCCTTATCGCTATATATCAATATTTCATCTGTCAAATATGTGGTGCTTTTGAAACCAACACCCCTATAACCGATTGTTTCTCCTCGCTTTTTATTGCTATTTCCCGAACGGCATATTGCCATAACATCATTTTCATCAAACGGACGTCCATTGTTTGCAAAAATAATGTTACCATTCAATTCGGTAATAAGGATTTTGGTAGAGTTACAGTCATCAGCATTTTGTAATAGCTCAATGAAAACTCGTCCGCTATAACTTTCCGCCATATACTTTTCCATTTTAGCCATATCGGCTAAAAGCGCCGGTGATGCAACCGCTTCACTAATGAAAGCATCACTTATTTTCTTTATCAAATCACATAACATTTTACTTACCTCAAAATTAGACGTTGATAGATATAATTCTACTTTCTCTGACCGGTTTGTCAATAAATGAAATTGAAGAAAAGCCTTCTCTTATCGTTCCATAACAAACCTTAAACTCTATGGATTTATACCCATTTACTGTTGATGGGATCTTGTTTTCATAAACAAAAGGAATAGAATTCATTGCTTTTTGGTTCGCGGCTAATGTGGTGGTCGCGGATTCCGCTACATTCAAAAAGCCACAAACTGAAATATCTTTCATATAGATGCAAGTACGTTTATCGGTCTTATTCTCAAACACAAATGTTCCGGTTCGAGCAATACCACCGATCCAATAATTATCACGACTCCATTTTACAAAAGATATCTTAATATCATTATCCTCGTATACAAGGTTTGGATCATTAAAAATTTCTTTTAAGGGAACTGCTGACTCGGTGATGCTATCTTGTTTTTTCAACAGTTTTACAACTGTTTTCATATCGTTTATGTCATAAGGGAAAATACAACTAAAGCATTTACCAACAGCTACTACAGTTCCGGCAATCTTGGCACTGTCACGTCCATATGGAACAATAACTTGATCCCCGACATTCAAGGATAAATCTCCTGAAAGATAGAGGGATTGTTTGTTATATGATTCTATCAAAACTTTGCAATAGCTATATATTTTTGTATTATCGTAAGTTGTTTTCGAATTCTTGTCAATTTTTATTGCACTTATACTACCAATGGTCGAGATATTGTTGTTTGGCTCAGCTTCTTCAAGTGCCTCTAAATATTCTTCTTCGGTATCATAATCATATGGATCGATATCGCAATCAATATCACCATCGTACTTATCTCTCCAAGAATCGTTTGATGCCTCATCATCTTCCAAATCATATTTAGCAGAAAAGATTTCACGGCAAACATTAAGTTTTTCATCTTCCTCTACATCATCAAAATCATCGAGTACTGAAGAAGAGTCATCATCATTGCTTTCTCCACCGCTAAGAATCATATCCATATAATTGTCAAAGTGATTTTTCATTCCACTCATTATAGCTCTCCTTTATTAAATAGTCCACGGTAATATAAATCTAACATATTTAGTGTTTCATAAAGTGGACAGTGATCGGTTTGAATTAATAATGCTTGCTTTTTATTCTGCAGCCTTACCATCTTTTACCCAAGCATCCACCTCGGAAACCTTGAATTTCCAAAGACGTCCGACCTTAGATGCAGGCATACCGCGCTTTGCAATCCAAATCAATACAGTATCACGGCTAACGCCGAGATGCTCCATAATCTCTTTGAGTGAATACCATCTTTCGGTTTCGTTTGACATTTTATATTCCTCCGACAAAAAGAAATAATTATTTATTTCATTATACTACTTTTGACGTATTTTGTCAATGGAACATCATAGA
>CANBDB010000084.1 GCA_947367285.1 uncultured Clostridia bacterium
GTTTATGATATTATATGTAATATAATAAATTGGGGATTTTGGGCTTTTCCAAAACTTCACTTATTATTTTATGGGCCAAAAATTTTTTTAAGGAGAACTATCATGACAAAACGTTTGAGAATTCTTGCGTTAGGTTTGATGATCGTTGTACTTCTTGCTACACTTTCCGGTTGTTCCGTTGATGGTGTTAAAGACAAGATTATGGGCATTATCGGACCCTACCTTCCTGGTTGTCAGCACGAGGGTGGAGAAGCAACCTGTACTACACAGGCAGTTTGTGAAAAATGCGGCGTAGCATACGGTAACGTGCTTGGACACGACATCGTAGTTGACGCAGCAGTAGCACCTGACTGTGAAAACGCAGGTCTTACAGAGGGCAAGCACTGCTCAAGATGTGATTACACATCCGGCAGAGAAGTTGTAGATGCTCTCGGACACAATGTAGTAGTAGATGCAGCAGTACCTGCAACTTGCTACTCCACAGGTCTTACAGAAGGTAAGCACTGTGACAGATGTGAAGAGGTTCTTGTTGCACAGACAGAGACAACAATGATCCCCCACACATATGATGAAGAAGGATTTGACGAGACATGTAATGCTGAAGGTTGTACACACGTTCGCACATGTGCTCACGACGGTGAAAAGACAGTAGTAGCAGGAAAGGCTCCTACATGTACAGTAGCCGGTCTTACAGACGGTGAGACTTGCGCAATCTGTGGCGATGTAACAAAAGCACAGGAAGTTATAAACGCTCTCGGCCACGATATGGCTGAAGCAACTTGCACAGCTCCCGCAACATGTAAGAGAGGATGCGGCCACACAGTTGGCACATCTAAGGGACATAGCTACGACGATGGCGTTGTAACAACAGCTCCCACATGTACTGAAAAGGGTGTTAAGACATACACTTGCTCAGCTTGTGGCGATTCCTACACAGAGGAAGTTGCAGCAGCAGGACACTCTTATACTCCTGTTGTAACAGCTCCCACATGTACAGAGGATGGTTACATCACATACACATGCTCTTGCGGAGATTCTTACACAGCTCCCGGTCAAGCGTCAACAGGTCACGCTTGGGGCGAATGGGTAATTGATGTAGAACCTACAGAAGAAACAGAAGGTGCAAAGCATAGAGATTGCACAAACTGTGATGAAGTAGAGACAGCAGTCATTCCCGAACTTTCCCACGTACATAGCTACACAACTTCAGTAGTAGCTCCTACATGTACAGAAAAGGGTTATACAAAGCACACTTGTAGATGCGGTGACACATACAACACAGATGAAGTTGATGCTAAGGGTCACTCTTGGAACAATGGTGATGTAACAACAGCTTCCACATGTACAGAAAAGGGTGTTAAGACATACACTTGTGCAAACTGTGGCGGCACAAAGACAGAAGATATTGATGCTCTTGGACACAACACAGAAGGTACAGTAGCTCACAAAGACGCAACTTGTACAGAAGAAGGTGTAGTTGGTGGTACATATTGTACTCGTTGTAATGAGGGCAAGGAAGCAGCAGAAGTTACAATTCCTGCAACAGGCGTACACGCTTGGGATAATGGTGTTGTAACAACTCCTGCAGGTTGCGAAACAACTGGTGTTAAGACGTACACATGCGGAACTTGTGGCGGCACAAAGACAGAAGAAGTTGCTGTTGCAGGTCACTCTTGGGATAACGGTGTTGTAACAACTCCTGCGGGTTGCGAGTCAACAGGTGTTAAGACTTATACATGTCAGAACGATGCTTCTCATACATACGAAGAACCCGTTGATGCTACAGGACATACAGAACCTAATGCTGATGGTCTTTGCGATAATTGTGATAAGCCTTTGACAAATGAGGCTATTCTTAAGGCACTTTTTGCTCTTGAATCCGGCAAATCTCTTGCTGGCAAATACACTTTAACAGGTGTTATTACTAAGATTGATACAGCATATAGCTCACAATACAAAAATATAACTGTAACAATTGTTGTTGACGGTTTGACAGAGTATCCTGTTCAGTGCTATAGAATGAAGGGCACAGGCGCTGATGCTATTAAGGTTGGCGACACAATTACAGTAACTGGTACTCTTAAGAATTATAACGGTACTAAAGAATACGATTCTGGTTGCACACTTGATAAATACACTGAAGGACATACATGTGTAGGCAAATATGCTTGCTCTGAAAATTGTGTATATTGTGGCACAGCAATTACTCCTGCTGAAATTCATGTTTATGACGAATTTGGCGTTTGTCAGTGTGGTGCTGCAAAGCATACTCACGTAGATGCTGACCTCGACTTCAATTGTGATGTTGAAGGATGCGACGAAACTGTTATTCCCAAAGCTGGTACAAAACTTACTGTTGCACAAGCAATTGCACTTGGTAAGTTGTATAGCGACAATCAATATACTACAGGTGAATATGTAATTTCCGGTACAGTAACTAAGATACATGAAGCGTGGAATACTCAATACAATAACATGTCTGTATACATCACAGATGAAACAGGTTCAATTCTTGTTTATAGACTTAAAGCTCAAGTGGGCGTAGGTGATAAAATTACTGTAACAGGTAAGGTGGGCACATACGGAGTTACACAGCAGATTAAAGAAGCAACTGGTGTAATTGATGAAGCTCACGTTTGCTCAGATTATACAGAGGCTACATGTGAAAAGCTCGCAGAATGTAAGGTTTGCGGTGCAACAACAGGTGAACTTGCTGAGCATAATTATGTGGATGGCGCATGCACAGTTTGTGGCACTGCTCAGGGTGTTAGTGTTTATACTGAAACAATTACTATTTCTAGTTATGCATCAGCTCACGGATGGGCTGACGCTACTCGCTACGGTACTATGGCGGTTGGTAATTATATTGTAGTTACTGCAGATCCTACAACGGGTAGCTATAACAATACAGGTAAATACTATGCAAACGGCAATAACTGGAGAATGTATCAGAATGAAGCTCCTGAGATTACATTTACTGCGAATAATGGTGCTGTAATTCTTAGCGTAAAGGTTACATACTCGGTATATAATACAGGTGTTCTTACATTGAATGGTGAAAACATTACTTCTGAAACTGTGGTAGAAGTTAATAGTGCATCTATAACATTTAGCGTTGGCAATACAGGTACTGCAACTAATGGTCAGGTAAGAATTTCTGCTATTGAAGTTAAGTATTCTGTTGAATCTCACGTTTGCAAAGAAAATGTTGAGAATGTGGCAGAAGTACCCGCAACTTGTGATAAAGCAGGTACAACTGCTGGTACAAAGTGCTCTAAGTGCGGAACAGTTCTTTCCGGTTGTGAAGAAGTAAAGGCCCTCGGACACGATTGGAACGATTGGGCAGTAACAAAAGAAGCCGAATGTGGAGTTGCAGGTGAGGAAACACGTACATGTAAGAATGATTCTACTCACAAAGAGACAAAAGCTGTTGCAGCTCTTGTACATAACTACGTTAACGGTGAATGCGAACACTGTGGCGAAGCTGAAAATCAGGGCGGAACAACTCCTCAATCTACAAGTGTTAAGTTTGATTTTACAAATTCAACAACTAGTTCTTCAACAACTGCTTTGACTCAAACAAAACTTCAAAGCCTTCTTGAAAGTGTATATGAAGGAGAAGTTGATTTTACGGTTGGTAGCACAATAAAGTATGTATATCCCGGTAATAGTTCTAGTGGACCTGTTCAAACCAATAAGTTACTCAAAATGGGTAAGAGCAGTGGCGCAGGCGAATTTTCGCTTACGTTTGGCGATCGTAAGGTGACTAAAGTTGTTATTAATTGTCAGAACTGGGGATCAACTAAAACAAATAAGATTGCTGTAAATGGTATGACGGGTGTAGTTGCTCCGCAGGCATCAGCAGGCGATGTAACATTTGAACTTACAAGCCCATCTAATACAATTAAGTTTACAACAACAGAAAGAATAGTTATTTATTCTATAACAATTTATTTTGAATAAGTGATTAAATCCTTTTCCCACACCCTTCGGGGTGTGGGGTGCTTTTATAATGATAAATCCCACGCGTTATTCACGCGTGGGATTTTGATATTTAGTTGTTTTCAAGATATCTTAACCACTCGTCGCTGCAGACGTCGCTTGGCATTTTAAGGTCTCCACGGGGGGAGAAACCAACACCGAATACCTTGGGGCCGTCGGGAAGTGATGATCTCTTAAATTGTTGTGAGAAGAATCTCTTAATAAATACTTTGAGGCAATTTTTGAGCATTTCGTCATCATACTTTCCTTCAAATGCAATCTCGGCAAGGCGGAGAAGCTTTTCGGGTGAATATTGATAACTGAGCATATTGAAAATGTAGAAATCGTGGATCTCGTACGGGCCGATGATCTCCTCGGTGATTTGCGCTATTTTGCCGTCAGCGGCGGGAATCAACTCGGGACTAATGGGTGTATCTACAATATCGCGGAGTGTTTTACCGAGTTCGAGATTGCCGCAATCTTCGTATTCTCTTGCATACTGTTCGAGAATATGGGGAATAAGAGTTTTGGGAATTCCCGAGTTAACGGCATACATGGAAATATGATCGCCATTGAATGTTGTAAAACCAAGAGCAAGCTCGGAGAGGTCACCCGTACCGATAACAAGCGCATTTTCGCCGTTAGCGATATCCATAAGTATCTGTGTGCGCTCTCTTGCTTGGGCATTCTCGTAGACTACGTTGTGCACGTTTTCGTCGTGTCCAATGCTCTTGAGATGTGCGGAAACGGCATCCTTAATATCTATTTCACGGAAGTCAACACCAAGTGCCTTAGCAAGTGCTTGCGCGTTGTTTCTTGTTCTATTGGTTGTAGCAAAGCAGGGCATAGTTACTGCGATTATATCTTTTTCGCTCTTACCCATAATTTTGAAGGTGTCAACAACCGCCAAAAGCGCAAGTGCGGAATCGAGACCGCCTGAAACGCCTATAACGCATTTACGAGCGCCCGATGCTTCCATTCTTTGCTTAAGACCGTAGGCTTGAATGGAACGTACGGATTTGATATTCTTTTGGAGCGCCTTTTTGTCGTTGGAAACAAAGGGGTGTGCATCAATTTTTCTCGTGATGTCAGTTTTTTCAATATTGAAATCGAAGGGAACTGTAACGATATTTTTATCGGCATTTGTTGTAACGGTATTTCTTCTGCGGCGCTCGAGAGAGATCTTTTCAAGATCCACGTCGGCAACAATAAATTTATCATTGCTATAGTCGAAGGGGATTCTCTCGGAAACGATTGTGCCGTTTTCAGCAATAATGCTATGTCCCGAATAAACTACGTCAGTAGTGGACTCGCCCTCGCCACAGTTTGCATAAATATATGCGGATACTGTTTTTGCGGACTGTGAGGAAACGAGAATGCGTCTATATTCATCCTTGGCAACTACCTCGTTGGAAGCACTAAGATTTGCGAGCAACGTAGCGCCAGCGTTGGAAAGCATATTGGAGGGGGGAGTTGTAACCCAAATATCTTCGCAAATTTCCACGCCCACTCTGAGAAGGGGCATATTGCTGCAGGCGAAGAGAATATTTCTTCCGAAGGGAATCTTTTTGCCTTCATAGTTGAAGGTGAGATTTTCCTCGGGACAGGGAACAAAGTATCTACCCTCGTAGAACTCGCCGTAAGTTGGCAAATTGCTCTTTGCAACTACGCCAAGAAGCTCGCCACCTTTAACAACAGCAGCACAGTTATATATCTTGCTCTCGTAGAACATGGGAAGTCCAACGATGCTGAGCATATCATAATCGCGAGTAGCCTCAATGTATTTTTTGAGTGCTTTCATAGCGGAGTCAAGAATTACATTTGAGAAGAAGAGGTCACCGCAGGTGTAAGCGGTGATACAAAGCTCGGGAAAAACAAGAACTTTTACTTTTTTCTCGTTAGCACGCGCGGCTATATCAATTATTTCGTTTACGTTATAGGTGCAATCCGCCACCTTGATTTTGGGAGTGGCGCATGCGACCTTTAAAAAGCCGTGTTTCATAGGATAATATCCTTTCAAATCAGTATTAACTTATATATTATAATAAAAAATTAAACAAATTACAATATGGTTTTTAAAAAAAGTGAAAAATGGTGTGAATTTTTATTTGTTTTGCTTGAAAAAAGAGATAAAATGTAGTATAATATATTCATAAACAACCGAAAGGAAAACGCGATGGTACGCTTAATTATAGTTAGACACGGAAACAGTATAGGAAACTTTAAGAGAATATTTATCGGTCAGACTGACTGGGGGCTTTCCGAGATAGGTGAGGAGCAGGTTAAAAGAACCACGGAATATTTAAAGCAATTTAAAATTGACTCCATTTATTCCAGTGACCTTTGCCGCGCATACAACACAGTTTTGCCCACTGCGGAACGCCTTGGACTTGAGATTCACACGAAAAAGGGCCTTCGTGAAATTTATGCGGGTGAGTGGGAGCAAACTCCTTTTACCGAGCTTGCGGAAAAATATCCCGAGACATATTGGACATTCCAAAACGATATTGGGAATGCTCAGCCTGACGGTGGTGAGAGCATTGCGGACGTGTTTGATAGAATAGTGAAGGCAATGAATGAAATCCTCGCTGAAAACGAGGGAAAAACAGTTCTTATTGGCACGCACGCGACGGTTATTCGTGTATTCAATTGCTTATGGCATAATGACGGACTTGAAAATTTGCAGCAGTACGATTGGGTTACAAATGCGGCAGTTTGCCACGTAGAATACGAGGACGGAAAGTATAATGTTCTCGAATATGGCCACGATGAGCACCTTGAGGGAATAATTA
>CANBDB010000085.1 GCA_947367285.1 uncultured Clostridia bacterium
ATATATAGGGGAGTGGAAATCAAAATGTATTTATTGATTATTCAGTAGGAACCTTAGATCCGTTGAGTGTAATACCGAAAAGCTCTGCGAGCTTTTGATACTGCTCCTCGTTTTGTGGGTTCTCATCAAGCTTTTGCTGAATTGAGTTTTCGATGGTCGCCTTTGTCTCCTCGTTCATATTGGCTGTGGCGTTCTTAACGTCCTCCTTCATCTTCTCGTCTTCGGTAATAGTCGTTGTTATCGTTTCAAGACAAACCGTGGAGTCAAGGATCGCGTCAACGGACTCGGTCATCTTTTCCTCATCAACCTCGCTTGAACCGGCAGCGCCAACAATATTCATTACTCCGTTAAGAGCCGCGGATTCCTTCTCCGCAAACTCGGTCTTAGCCTGCTCCGCCGCCTCAGAGTCTTCCATATTGTCAGTCTCTGCCTTTTTCTCCTCGATAGCGGTGTAAAGATTATCAAAGTACGTATCCAACGTGTCGGTGATTACGTCCTTGTTTTCGTTGCTCTCGGGGATCATATTCGTAATTGCGTTAGAAACCATACTCTGAGTCGTGCCTGCCACAACGTCATTGTAGTTGTCGATCATACCCTTAATGGCATCTGCAGTAGTATTCGTTGTGGTTCCGGAATCGTCAGTAGGGTTATCGGAAGGCTTATCCGATGGGTTTTCGGGATCGATAACAGATCCTCCACCCTGTTCACCGCCAACGTCACCGCCCGGAACATTACCGGAGCTTCCGCCATTGTCACCGGAATCGGGAATAGCCGGCGTCTCCTGAAGAACTGTCTGAATTTCCATCATCATACTGCTAAAAACAGGAATGCTATTGGTTACAGCCTTTGAACCGCCCGTAAAAATGATGAAGCCGCAAAGAAGTATAGTCAATATATTAATCAAAAATTTAATCATTATACCACACCTCCAAATCCAATAAGGAGCTTGAACGTATCAACCCACGATCTCAAGTACGTTTCATAAGAAATGTCAGGGTTACTTGCTACCTCTTCGTTGATTTGATGAACATATTTAGCAGGAACGAAGGAACTCATCATATCGTTATTCAAAAATCCTGCAAGAAGCTGAGGAGGAAGATCCTTAAGACAGGTTGTTTCAGCCATAAGGTCGAAGGTCTTGCCGAGTGCGGGCAGCATTTCGATCATTACCAACGCACCGTCAGTACCCTCGTCAGCGGGTGTCTGACCCATATTACCCATCAATCCAAGAAGACTCGTGATTATTTCAACGCATTTTTCACAGTCCTCTTTTCTAACATCGCCCGTCCATTCGGGGCCGAAGTTCATTGAAGCATGAAGCTTTTCGATTGTAACTGACTTGGAAACGAAGTCATCACCACTTACAAAGTTGTGCGCAACAGCGTAATCATCCGCGTCCATAGGATAATGAGCAATGAGTTCGAAGATCTCACTCTCACTTGCAAATTCCTCTTCAGAATTTTGTATGAGATAATTCATAAGTGAAGAAACAGGCGATATTTTACCGGTGTATTCGGAAGGATTAGTTATCTTTACGATCTTCTGGTTATCGGCAAGAAGGTAGGTATCGCCGTCAATTTCGATAGTGAAATTACCCGCGCTCTTATCCTCGCCTGCACCGGAGAATACGTTTTGAAGAGCAGACCAATGTGTTGTATATGCCATAAACACTGCTCTGTCCATCTTAGCATCATCCCCATTGGGATATGTCTTTATACGCAAGATTTTATCGTCAACAGTTGCGGCATATTTTACGAATCTTTCGATTGCTTCCATATCGTATGCCACACCGTCATTGCCCATTATTGCTCCGTAGAGATCTTCCTTATAGTCAATATATGCAGTTTCGTCGTCAGCAGGAATTTGGAGGAATCCCGCCATCATATCAATACCCATCTCAAACACGCTTTCCATAATGGGAGGAAATGCGGAAAGTCCACTCATGGCACCGATCATCTCTTTAAGCATCTCGGGAGATTGCGTTAATGTTGTAATATCAAAATTTTGACTCATTATATCTGTGATTATACCCGATTTAACGAGAACAACCATCATGTCTCCCATTGCCACAACGTCATTTCTGACAACGGTCTTAGGATCCTCGGCATCCACGTAGAAGCTGATCAACTTAGCAGGAATAGACGCCATAGGATTAGACGAATCGGGATCCATAGGCAAGTACTCTTCAATCATACCTGAATTGAGAACGTACACCACACCGTCGGTAATTATAGAAATCATCAAGGGATGCATGGTAAGCTGACGAACATCCTCACCAAGAGTTTCGTGCTTGGATGTTAGATCAGTAGCATCTATTGCAATTCTGACTCCGTATTTTGTGAAGTGCTTATTAACGTCATGAGGATATATCTTTTGATTGTCCAACTTGAAATATCCGCTTGTTCGAACCGTATTTACCATAAGGTCAACCATACCCATGCTGTCGTAAAGCTCTACCACAAAGGTATCCTCATAAGGGGCGATAATATGCTTATCTACAACCTGGATAAGCTTATAAACCTTGCTGTTCTCTGCCTCGGTTTGAGCAGCCGCATCAGTTGCGATAGATGCGAAATTCATAGCATAGAAGAAGGGCATGAGCATAATTCCCAAGGAAAGGAAACCGCTAACTGCTCCGCAAATAATGGAGAGTGCCTTTTCTTCGGGACCCTCTGAGAAGAATCCTTTCATGGTAAGCTTGATTTTTTCAAATCCTACTTTTCTCTCAACGATATCCTCAATCTCATCTTCATCGGGAAGATCGTCATTGGCATACAATTCATCTACATTCATATCGTTTTCTTCACGATATTGATCTATTCTCTGTTCGGCTTCCCAAACACGAGCCAATGCTTTTTCCTTTTCTTCTCTTATGGTGTTTCTAAAATTACGTAAATCACGTTTTTTATTTCTTGAATTTATGTATTTAATTATCAGCTTAACGTGCAACTTATTGAGCACGAAACGCAACACGGAATAAATTCCGATAAAGAAGAGGGGGGCAAAAAAAGTGGTTATCGTAGCGGAGACATATCCGTACAAATCCGCAAACCCGCCAAGTAAAGATTGTATTTCAAATATTGAGAGTGCTCTGTTGATAATCAACTGAAAGATGCCGAGTGCCTGTATCAAATATGTTATGATAAATGCAATCGGGATACACAAGAGTCTCAAAAAGTTCTCGAGCATTGGTCTGTAAAGCGCTTTAACCACATTATAGATAAGCGCACTTATGAACAACGCAAGTAAAATAGATTGGAAATCCATATTTTCCTCCAATGTGTTTTGGGTATTGATAATTAATTGTATCACAACCAAAACGATTTTTCAAGGGATATTTTATATTTTTATATAAATTATAACAATTATTTTTCAGTACAAAAAAGAACCGAGAAAAATCTCGGTTCTTTAATTCGATTATTACTGGGGCCAACCCTCGGGGAGTGTGCCGTCGGGGATAACTCCCTCAGGAATGGAATCAAGCGGGATGCCAAGGGATTCGGCAAGCTTCTTGTAATCCTCTTCCTTTTCAGGATTTTCGTTGATCTTGTCCTGTACCTGCTGCTTCAATTCTTCTTTAGTCTCTTCATCCATATTTGCGGTTACGTTTTGAACCTTTTCCTTAACTTCTTCGTCCTCGGTAATTTCGTTCAAGCTGTCTACGCAAACGTCGGATTCAAGAACATTAGCAAAGTCGTTCTTAAGATCTTCCTTCTCAACGGTAGAACCAGAAGCCGCAGCACCAACGATATTCAATGCACTGTTGATACCGTTTGCAGTAGTTTCGGCAAATTTTTCCTCAGCTTCCTTCTTTTCTTCCTCAGTCTTATCCTCGTTTTCTTCCTTAACCTGGTCCATCTTGTCAAAGAGGTGATCCGTCAATACGCTTCCGGCATCAGCTGCAAGCTGACCTGATTCTGTACTCGTGTCGAGGTTGTTGGTGATTGAGTTTGATACTGTTTCCTTCTTCGCGTCGGACGTTACTGTGTTATGGTTTGTAACCATATCCATAATATCATCCTTTTGGAAGCCCTGAGAAACGTTATCGATTATATCTGAGGTTGTATCGTCATTTGTGTTGCCGTCACCCGTATTATCTTCGGGTTTGTTGCCTGTGTTGTCCTCAGGCTTGCTGCCTGTATTGTCCTCAGGCTTGTTGCCTGTGTTATCTTCTGGCTTGTTGCCTGTATTGTCTTCAGGCTTGCTACCTGTGTTGTCCTCGGGCTTGCTGCCTGTGTTATCTTCAGGCTTGCTGCCTGTGTTATCTTCAGGCTTGCTGCCTGTATTGTCCTCAGGCTTGTTGCCTGTGTTATCTTCTGGCTTGTTGCCTGTATTGTCTTCAGGCTTGCTACCTGTGTTGTCCTCGGGCTTGCTGCCTGTGTTATCTTCAGGCTTGCTGCCTGTGTTATCTTCAGGCTTGCTGCCTGTGTTGTCCTCAGGCTTGTTACCTGTGTTGTCACCGGGCTTGTTACCGGTGTTATCACCTGTGTTGTCAACGGGCTTGTCACCGGTGTTATCGTCATTGTTATCATCGTCGTCATCGTCATCATCAACGTCACCGCCGCCAATGTCGCCGCCGATATCACCACCAATGTCGCCGCCATTATCGTCGTCATTGTTATCGTCACCCTTATTATCATCGGGCTTTTCAGGAAGAATGGGAGTGGATTCCATTACGGTTTCAATCTTTTCCACCATTTCTTCAAAGTCGCTTTCCATAACTGTTTGGTATCCGCCAAAAGCAAGAATAGCAACGCAAAGTATAAATGTTACAAATCCAATTAAAAATTTCATTATTTAATCGCACCTCCAAATCCTTGAAGTAGTGTTTTAACTGTAGACGCAAGGTCTTTCATAATTTCTGTATATGTTACCTGACCCGATGCTACGAGATCGTTGTAGTCATATGCTACATAAGTAGGAAGATACTGACTGAACATCTCATTGGAAACAAGTCCCTCAAGCAAGAGAGGAGCAAGATCACTAATGCAGCTTGTTTCTCTCATAAGGTCCATGGTTTCCCCAAGAAGCTCAAATTGACCGAGCATTGAGGTAATATCACTTGTATCCGCACCGGAATCAAGCATTTCCATCATATCGAGAAGGTTCATGATAATATCAATGCAAAGCTCACTGTCTTTTGCTTTTTCCTCATCGGTCCAATCATTGAAGTTTGTTGCCGCAAGCATCTTTTCAACAGTTACAGCATCAAGCTTTGAGTAGTCCTCATTAACGATCATCAATGCAAGCTCTTTACCGGCAGCATTTGTAGAAGTATATCCACCAAGAAGGCTCTTCAAAGAGCTTTCCGTCATATTGCTTGAAGAGTTTCTTGCAATATAGTGAATGAGGTCAGCTACGGGAGAAATTCTCTTTCCGTAGTTGCTGTTATAGTCGCTGATTTCCTTTTCAGTAGCATTCGCTCCGGGAGCTGCGGGAACTTCAACGATATAGTTTTTGGATGTAAGGATATAAAGCTTGCCGTCAAGCTCGATTGTGAAAGCGCCGTAGGATCTATCCTCGGATGAGTGTCCGAATGCGCTTTGTACTGCCTTCCAACGAGCCAAGTAAGCTACGTAATCATCATATCCGGAGTGTTTCTTGTTAGTGGAGTTTGTAGTCTTTTTGCCGTTCTTGATACACTGCTTAACGAAGAGCTCAACCTCGGAGTAATTATATTTTGCGCTTGTTGCTTCGCTATTAGTAGCATCGAGAAGGTTATCGATAAGGACACCGTATGCTTCCTCGCTATTAGCGGGAATCTCAAGTGTCTCACCGAGAATATCAACGCCAAGCTCAAATGCATTTTCAATGGTGGGGCCGAAAGCGGAGAGCCCTGAAATTGCCTTTACGACACTGCGGAGAGTTTCTCTATCCTCAAGCATCACTTCAAAATCAGTGTTGCCTGCAATAAGTTCAAGAATGATTCCCTTTTCCGCAAGAACGCCAAGTGCTCCACCGAGAGCCTTAAGATCCTTAGCAATTGTTGCTTTATCCGCATTTTGATAATGCAAGATAAAGTCGTTTACGATATTACCCATAAGGTCGCCATCTTCGGGTGTTGTAAGTTCAACGCTTTCAATTGCGCTCATAATAAGATCAGCAGCAAGAGATGCAACCATGGGATCGGACAAAATTGCATCGAGATCATCTTTAATAGTAAGATATTCGGACTCCGCTGAAGTGATCTGAGCTGCAATTCTCAAACCGTTTGCAAGAATGTTTTTAAGAACGTCGTTTGCATAAACAACCTCGCCGGACTCAAGAACTATCTTACCGCCCTGAGTTGCGGTATACTGCATAAGCTCATCAATTCCCAAAGCACCGTAGAACTGAATAACAAAGCTTTCGGAGTAATTGTCAAGCACGTATTCGTCTATTACCTCAACGATCTTATAGATCTGGCTATCGGTTGCGTCGGATTCATCAAGAGCATCTGATGCATCAGTAAGTATACCCATCAAAGAAAAAATAGGCATAAGAAGAATTGAAAGAACAAGCAATCCGCTAATCGCACCGGTTGCGATAGAAACAACTCTCTTCCACGCACATTCGGGATAGAAAGCTCCTTTTTTCTTCTTTTTCTTTTTGGGCTTTTCCACTTTGGCAGGTGTTTCTTCAACTACCGCAGCCACAGGTGTTTCTTCAGCCACTTCTTCAGTATTTTCTTCAACTACGATTTCAGTGGTTTCGGAATTTTCAACAGTTTCATGCACTTTTTCAACCTCGGGAGCAGCTGCAACCTCAACTGCATTTGCAA
>CANBDB010000086.1 GCA_947367285.1 uncultured Clostridia bacterium
GTTGGGAGTTGGAGAATTCCAACGCGTAATTTGCGCGAAATTTAGCAATAAAATGCTTTAAAAGTTTTTCGGGGGTGAAGGGGGCGGCTTTTCAAAAAAGCCCCCTGCTATTCCAAAATAAACTATCTCCCCCACAAATCCCAATTTATCATTACATTATTAAAACTCAAGTGGCACTCGAGTGCCACTTGATGAAAAATTAAAATGCTAAATTATTCTTCAACAGGAACTTCTGCTGCTGCAATTGCGTCAGCCGCCTTCTTTTCTGCCATCTTAGCACGAACCTCGGGAGTGATGTTCCATACGAACTTGAACGCTGCCCAAGAACCAACGATGCAAAGAGCAGGAAGAAGTACACAAATAACCTTAAATCCAAAGATTGTACCATCAGCCTGAACAACAGCCTCAGGATTGTATTTGATCCAGTCAAGAGCAAAGAAGCTAAAACAAAGACCTATCGCCTGACCGATACGGCGAGAAAGGTTAAAGGTGCCGTAGATGGAGCCCTCTGTTCTCTTACCCGTAACGTAATCGTTGTAGTCGATTGCCTCGCCAACAAGTCCCCACTGCATCTGAATGGATACCATTGCCATTCCTGTTCCAATACCGAGAACAACACCGTGAACAAGGGGATGAACATCCATAACAACGTGCAAGCCGAACAAAGCAACACAAATAGCACCGCCGGCAAGAAGCGTGTAACGAATAATCTTTTCAAGACCAAGCTTCTTGCAAAGGAAAGGAACTACTGCCATTGAGCCAACCATAAAGGGTGCAGAAAGAATCTGGCCGATGGTTTTATATGTAGGATCGTGATAAACAGCGTCAAACATAAACAAGCTGATATTCTCAGAGAGATACTGCATTGTGCAGATGCAAATGCCGTGGATACAAAGAGCCACGAACGCGCGGTTCTTTTTGATAACGTCAAGAATATCTGTAAACTTGATCTCCTCGGGGTTTGTTTGCTCGTTAACTATAACGCGCTCCTCTGTAAGAGCATAGTGAAGAAGACAAACAACAAATCCAATAACAGCGCAGATAGCACCAGTAATCATATAGGGAGCAGACTTATCAGAGCCGAATATTCCCAAAAGAACGGGGCCGATCATACCGGGGATCATATTACCGAACATAGAGCCTACGCCACGTGCGGAAGAGAGAGATGCACGCTCCGCGTCATTCTTGGACATTGCGGAAAGTAGTGATCCCATGGGGATATTAAACATTGTGTAGGCAGCCTCATAGAGAATCTTAAACGAGAAAAGTGAAACGAGAAGCGGAATACCATCAAGGAATGTGGGAACTGTCCAAAGAGCGATTGCGGTTATTGCCAAAAGAGGAGTTGCGCGAAGGATCCAAGGACGGAATTTACCGCGCTTGTTCTGACTCTTTGCAAACACCTTGTCCATAAGTGCGCCCATCATCGGGTCGTTTACTGCGTCCCAGATTGTCCAGATAGCGGTAAGAATTCCCATAACTGTTGAATCTATGCCAAGAAGCTTAGTACAGTACAACGAGAATGTACTCGTCATCAAAGCAAACGTCATACATCCGCCCCAGTCACCGAACATATATCCAAACCAATGCTTCTTGGTAAGACCGCCGGCGATTTTTTGTTTTCTAGCCATAGTAGATATGCCTCCAATTGAAATTTTAACAAAAATAGCTCCAAAATGAAGCTTTTTTCAATTATATCAAATATATAAACCATTGTCAACTCGTTTTATTCAACATATTGTCGAATTTCGAATAGAATATATATAAATATTTTGTATTATATCGTTTTTAGTTATTGAAAAAATGAAATAATTGTGATATAATTACTATGTATAATTATGTATTTGGAGAAAAATATAATGGATCTTGTACTCTTAACAGCTCTCGGCGTAGGCGGTGCCACACTTGTTGGAGCGATACTTGGTTTTATTTTTAAGAAAATTTCACATAAGTTCACCGATATAACACTTGGGTTTGCGGCGGGTGTAATGCTCGCTGCCGCGGTGCTCGGTCTTGTACTTCCCTCGTTGGAATACGGGGGCAAGTACGGCATTATCACAACCGTTGTCGGCATATTCGTTGGTGCATTGTGCTTGAACCTCGTTGACAAGCTCGTCCCCCACCTTCACAAATTGGTTGGGCCCGACATTGAAGAGCACAACAATGCAAATCTTAGCAAGGTACTGCTTTTTGTAACGGCAATAGCAATCCACAATCTCCCCGAGGGAATTGCCGCGGGTGTTGGTTTTGGCGCGGGCGATACAAGTCAGGCATTACTGATTGCGGGCGGTATCGCGCTCCAGAATATTCCCGAGGGTATGGTAATAATTGCTCCCATGCTCGCAAGCGGTGTATCACCCAAAAAGACCTTTGCCTGTGCCGCCGCAACCGGACTGATTGAGGTTGTGGGCACAATGATCGGCTACTTTGCGGTAAGCGTAGCACAGATCATTCTCCCCTTCTCCCTCGCTTTTGCAGGCGGAACAATGCTCTACGTTATTAGCGACGAGATGATCCCCGAAACTCACGCTCACGGAAATGAGCGCGGCGCAACGTACGCCTTGCTCGTGGGCTTTTGTATAATGCTTATTTCAGATTTCTTACTTGGATAGAGAGGTGCAAATTTTGGCTGCTAAAATTAAAAAATTTCTTAAAGAACTTGATTATGGTGTAATTTTTGTCACCATATTATGTACTGCCATAACCGCTTTCGGTACGTTTATTCACGCGAATGCCGTGATTCCCGAGGGTGGTGTAATCGGTCTTTCTCTTATGATTGACCACCTTACTGACGGTGAAATTTCATATACCCTGGTTAACTTTGCAATCAACGCGCTCTTGTGCTTACTCGCTTGGCGTTTGATGGGTACAAAATACATGGTGAACGTTGCGGTTGCCCTTACAAGCTTCTCAATCTTCTCCGCAGTTTTCAATACAAGCCTTCCAAACGACCTGTTCGTTGACCCCGAAACAGGAAATGACTATTATCTTCTTGCCGCACTCGTAGGTGCGATATTGATTGAAGTTGGTACGGGTATCATGCTCCGTATCGGAAGTGCGCCTAACGGTGACCACGCATTCTCAATGGCAATCGTGCGCGAGGGAGAATTCGACTTCGGTTGGGTAAACTTCCTTCGTGACTTCGTCGTTATCGTTCTCTCGCTTTGCTATACCGACGTTAACTCGGTTGCTTTTGCAATTCTTATTATGACAATTACCAACCCCATTTCCGAATACATAGTAAAAGGCAACCAAACCAGACGAGGCGACAGCAAAAACGTTGCAGCCAAGAGGGGTTGGATCCCAAGAACCGTTATCAGCTTGCTCGTGGTTGTTCTTTTGATAGGCGGTATCGCTTTCCTTGAGGAGTCCTATTACACTCCCGATGACGATCTCATAGATTCCATGCCTGCAACCAATGTAAAAGAGATGACATTTGAGGTTGACTCCATGGGTCTTGAGATTAAGGCATACGTTCCCGAAGGAGAAATCATAGCAGGCTTTGTATTCTACCCCGGTGGAATGGTTGATTTCAATTCGTACGAGCACTTGCTTAAGTCCTGTGCTCAAAAAGGAATACTTTGCGTAATTCCCGAAATGCCCTACAACCTTGCAGTTCTCGGCCCTAACAAGGCAATAAAAGCTATGGAGCTTTTCCCCGAAGTAGAAAATTGGTATATAGGTGGTCACTCGCTCGGTGGTGCTATGGCATCCAGCTGCGCAGCACTCCACCCCGACCGCTTTGAAGGTGTTATCCTCCTTGGAGCATACTCAACAAATGATATCACGGGCTTCCGTGTTCTTTCAATTTACGGAACCAATGACTTGGTTATGAACAGAGCCAAATACGAAAGCAATATCAAGCATCTTCCCAAGAACTTTGAAGAGCACGTTATAATCGGCGGAAACCACGCATACTTTGGAATGTATGGTGAACAGGACGGCGACGGAGAAGCAATCATATCCAATGAGGAGCAAATTGAAATCACCACCGGTTACATATATAGATTTATTACCAAATAAGGTGTTTTTATGAAGGTTTTATTACTTAACGGAAGTCCGAGAGCAAATGGAAATACCACTCGTGCTCTTAAAGAGATGATCAAAATTTTTGAGACTTACGGAGTTGAAGTCGAGTACGTGCACGTTGGCAATCAGTCCATTCGCGGTTGTCTTGCCTGCGGTGCATGTCACTCGGGTCGCGAAAATTGTGTTATTGACGACGTAGTCAACAAGCTTGCTCCCATTTTTGAGCAGTGCGACGGCGTGGTGGTTGCATCTCCGGTTTATTACGCGAGCGCCAATGCGACTCTCGTAGCTTTACTCGATAGACTATTTTACAGCACAAAATTCGACAAGCGCATGAAGGTTGGCGCATCAGTTGCGGTTGCTCGCAGGGGCGGTTGCTCTGCCACATTCGATCAACTCAACAAATTCTTCACAATAAGCGGTATGCCCGTAGCCTCAAGTCAATACTGGAACAGTGTTCACGGCGGCGCTCCGGGAGAGGCGGAAGGTGATCTTGAGGGAATGCAAACCATGCGAACCCTCGCGCACAATATGGTCTTTCTTATGAGAAGCATTAAACTCGGCAAAGAAAAATACGGCTTGCCGGAAAAAGAAGCACCCCAAAGAACGAACTTTATAAGATAAACAAAAAATCCCCGCTCAGCTGAGCGGGGATTGATTTTTATGTTGTCAGTTTATTTTCTAAACGTCTGAGCAATCTTCTTGAAGGTTTCTTCTTCGAAGGGAGTTGTGAGACCTGCCTTAGTGAGTGCACCAAGGAAGCTATCCTCTTCTGTTACGCCCTCAACGAGTGCTGTGTAGCACGCAAGAGCTGCGTCGTAATCCTCTTCTGCTATAGCAAAGATCTCAACAGCCGCAACTGCGGAAACAGCATAGCTGATGTAGTAAACGGGATTGCTGATTACAACCTGTCTCCAGTAATCAAGGGGATCGGAGATATTGCTGCTTACCCAATCAACTCCGCCGTAAGGCTCACAAACGCTTGTCATAATAGCGTCAAAGTCCTCACTTGTCATATTGGAGATAGTTTCATTGTCAAGTGCATAAACTCTTTGCTCGAACTCATCAACGATAGTTGCAAGGATCATTACATAGCCTGCATTAACAAGGTTATATGCTCTTACGTAAGGATAGATGCTACTACTAATCTTGCCCTCACAATACTTGAGGAACAAGAATTCGTTACCCTGAGAATGTGTTTCGCAAAGGTCGTAGTTGTTAATGTCATTGTTTGTAACAGCCGCATAGTAGTGACCTATTTCGTGAACCATAGTGCTTGCGCTCTGTCCATCGCTGCCGAACAAGCAGAAGGGTGTTTCGCTCTCGTAAAGATATGTCTGGAATGCTGTGGGGTGGGAGTTCTTGTTGTTAGAGAATACGCAGTTCTTGTTATCGAACATGTGGCGCATATTTTCGCCCATTGTGCCTTCAAGAGAATCGAGGTACATAAGAAGATAATTCTTTTTGCCCGCGTCGAAGTTTCCGGCAACAAATTCTCTGAAATTATTCTGCTTGGTTGTAGAAAGATTTCTCCAACCCTCGAAATCGCTATATACCTTCGAAAAATTAGGTACTACATATTGGATAACGTATTGGCGGAAAAGGGCAAGATCCTCTGCGGTGTAGTCTCTGCCGTATACGTTCTTAGATGCGTAGTCATAGTAGTTATCATAACCGTTGAGCGCAGCAACCTGATTATTTTTAACGATCAACTGCTTGTAAATTTCAACGCTCGCATCATTAAAGTCGTGCGCGTTATCGTCAAGATTATCATACTGAACCTGAAGCTCTTCAATTTCCTTCTTAACTGCTATGATAGTGGGGTCATATTCAAGCATTTCCTGAATTTCCTGCTCGGACCAATCAGCGAAAAGCTCTTCAGCGTGAGGAGACTCGAGATACATAGTTCTGCAGGACTGCATATATTTATCCTGAAGGTCGTAGAACATATCCTGTGTATCAAGGTGACGTGTGGATGCTTCCTCGTCACTCATATTGCAATAGTAAATTAGGCTTGCGATAGTCATCTGCTCTGCAATGTGATAGAATGCAGCTTCAAACTCTTCGTATGCAGCATCTATCTCATCAACATTTTCGGCAGTTTTGGACACCTCTACCATTGTGTCAAGTGACGCCATAGCAGCATCAACCTCTTCCTTGGTGAGAGTATACATTGCAAGAAGGTCTTTTCTTGTAAGAGAGTTTGCACCGCGATCAAATTTTTCCTCTTCCTGCTTCTTTGTGGTCGAAGTTGAGGATGTGGTGGATTCCGTAGTTGTGGTCGTTGTAGGTACCCAACCCTCGGGGAGATACTCCAAAAGAGGAGCGAGTGCGGACTCACAAGAAGTGAGAACCATAAGCATTACAAGAAGCAATGCCACTAATTTCAAATTAAATTTCATAAGTTTTCCTCCTGTAAAAACCTTGTTAATTAAGGGTTTTATTTAATAACATAATAATTTTAACACTATTAACTTTAAAAATCAAGGGGTTTCTAAATTTTTATGCGATTTTATATTTTTTTGTTTCTTTTTCACAATATTTGTGTTATAATGTTATTATAAATGCACGAAGGGAGGGCGGATATGTTACGAATTGACGTCAATTTACCACTCAAATACACCGAAAAAGACGTAAAAAGTAAAATTTGCTCCGTCTTTCCAATAAAGGATGAGGATATAAAATCCCTGTCTCTTATACACATCTGACGCTGCCGAC
>CANBDB010000087.1 GCA_947367285.1 uncultured Clostridia bacterium
GTTTGCATAAATTTCTTTATGTAGGGGCGGCCATTGGCCGTCCGTTTGGGAGTGAAGTAACTTTTATTCGTAACGGGTCGTCGAGGACGTCGACCCCTACGGAGTAGGTGGGGAAGATGTCGTTTATGAGTAGCCGTTTTGGGAGGACTTGGGCCACATGAAAAGTTTTTGATGGGGTTTTACAAAAATCGGGTTGACAATCTATTAAAATGTCTATATAATAATATTAAATTAAAATGGCGGATTATGGTGAAATGATATGAATGGAACGAAAACAGTGGCTTCCGTGATAGTAATTGGCGGCGGTGCGGCAGGAATGATGGCGGCAACCGTGGCGGCGAGAAACGGCGCGGACGTTATACTCTTTGAAAAGAATGAAAAGATGGGCAGAAAGCTCCGCATCACAGGTAAGGGTCGCTGTAACGTGACCAACGACTGTGACAAAAACGAGTTTTTGTCAAACGTTGCAACAAACTCCAAGTTCCTTTTCGCCGCAATTTCACGATTTTCCACCGCCGACACCAAGGAATTTTTCGAGGAATGCGGAGTGCCCCTCAAGGTTGAGCGAGGCAAGAGAGTTTTCCCCGTATCCGACAAGGCGCAGGACGTTGTTTCCGCCATGGAAAACGCGTGTGTCAGCTCGGGTGTTAGCATTATAAACAAGAAGGTTGAAGGAATTATCGTTGAAAACGGAAAGGCAGTTGGCGTAATTGCCGACGGCGAGAGATACACCGCAAAAAGCGTTATCGTTTGCACGGGCGGTGCTTCCTACCCGAGAACCGGCTCAAGCGGTGACGGATATAGATTTGCCAAAAGAGCAGGGCACACTATAGTACCCATCAGACCTTCTCTCGTACCCCTCGTTGCCGAGGGCAAGCTATGTGCGCACCTGCAGGGACTTTCACTCAAAAACATTGGTTTCAAGGTCAAGGATATGGCAAGCGGCAAGGTGGTTTACGAGGACTTTGGTGAGATGATGTTCACGCATTTCGGTCTCACGGGCCCCGTAGTCCTCTCCGCGAGTGCGCATCTCTACGATATTGAGAGCGGAAAATACGTTGCGTGCATTGATATGAAGCCCGCACTTGATTTTAAGACTCTTGACACGAGAATTTTGTCGGATTTTGCCGAGTTTATCAACAAGGATTTCATCAATTCCCTTGACGCACTTCTTCCGCAAAAAATGATACCCGTAATCATTGGAATGTCGGGCATTGACGGAAGAAAAAAGGTGAATTCCATTACCAAGGAAGAAAGAGAGAAGCTTGTTTCTCTCATCAAAAATATAGAGATTCCGCTTTCGGGCTTCCGCCCCATTGACGAGGCGATAATTACAAAGGGCGGAGTCAGTGTTACCGAGGTCAGCCCCAAAACTATGGAGTCGAAGCTCGTTTCGGGCCTCTATTTTGCCGGTGAGGTTCTCGATCTCGACGCCTATACGGGCGGATTTAACCTCCAAATTGCATTTTCCACCGCAACTCTTGCGGGTGAGAATGCCGCGTGGAGCAGCTTTGAATAATTTTCATTAACATAGAAGGAAAGGTCATTAAGATGATTAGAATTGCTATTGACGGCCCCAGCGGATCGGGAAAAAGCACGCTTGCAAAGGCAGTTGCTCGTGAGCTTGGAATAATTTACGTTGATACGGGCGCATTGTACAGAACTGTTGGATACTACGTATATTCAAATGGAATTGACCCTCAATGTGAGGATGCAATTGCCAAGGTTTTGCCCGAGATCAATATTGAGCTCAAATATGAAGGCGAGACCCAAAGAGTTATTCTCAACGGCGAGGATCTTGGCGACAAGATCAGAATGCCAGAGATGTCCATGTACGCCTCCGCCGTATCCTCAAAGCCCGTGGTAAGAGCATTTTTGCTTGAGATGCAAAAATCCCTTGCGAGAGCACATAGCGTGGTTATGGACGGCCGTGATATCGGTACGGTCATCATTCCCGACGCGGATCTTAAAATTTTCCTTACCGCAAGCAACGAAACTCGCGCTATGAGAAGAACACTCGAGCTTCAGGAAAAGGGCGTTGACGCAAAATACGAGGACGTACTCGCGGATATGATCGAGCGCGACAAAAACGACAAGAATAGAAATATCGCACCTGCAGTTCCTGCGGATGATGCTATAATTTTTGACAACTCCGTTATGACCGTTGAGGAAAGTGTTAAAGAAATAGTGAGGTTATTAAATGAGCGAAAATAATAAAGAAAACGTAAGCTTTGAAAAAGAGAAAAAGACTTATACCTTCTTTTACGGTATTCTCTCAGGTCTTTTTATGAAGCTCTATAGAGTTAGAGTTATCAATCCTAACAACGAGCCCATGGATCAGCATTTTATCGTGGCATCCAACCACACGGGCGCGGCTGACGGAATTATCATTTGCGCGGCAATGAAAAATCAAATTAGATTTATGGGCAAGAAGGAGCTTTTCAAGGTTCCCGTTGTAGGTTCATTCTTGCGCGCAATCGGATGCTATCCCGTTGATAGAAAGAAGAGCGATATTGCGGCTCTTAAGAACACAATCAACCTCCTCAAGGACGAGGACTGCGTGGGCATTTTCCCCCAGGGAACAAGAAAGCCCAGAGTTGACCCCTCCACAACCGAGGTTAAGAACGGTGTAGGACTTATTGCCGCAAGAAGCGGCGCGGACGTTCTTCCCGTTGCGATCAAGTCAAAATCCGGTAAGACCAGCTTGTTCAAAAAGAACTATCTTATTATTGGCGAGCTTATAAAGAACGAAGAGTTCGATTTTGAAAATAACAAGGGAAGCGAAGGTCACCAAAAGGTATCGGATCGCATTTTTGCGGAAATTTGCAAGCTTTGGACTGAAACGGATATAACAAATGCCAAATAAAATTACGGTAGCTCCGCACGCGGGGTTTTGCTTTGGTGTAACTCGTGCTACCGAGGCGCTTGAGGCTCGACTTGTGGAGTCGAGGACGGGCGAGAAAATATACACACTCGGTGACCTTATCCACAATGACGGCTACAATGCGGCCTTGAGAGAGAAGGGTGTCATTACCGTAACCGAAGCGGATATCGAGCACATTTGCGAGGTGGCAAATGAAGAGTCACCTGCGATAGTGTTCATCCGTGCTCACGGTGTTACGGTGGAGACCGAAAAAAAGCTTTTGGAGTGCAAGAAAAGCAATCCCTATTTTGACTACTGCGACCTCACCTGCCCGTTTGTGAAAAAGCTGCAGGAGGTGGCAAGGGATAATAGCACAGAGGACTCATTTTTTGCTCTTCTCGGCTGTGCGGAGCACCCCGAGGTTGTGGGTGTAATGAGCCATGCCGAGGGCGATAAAAGGGTGTTTGCAGGCGCCGAGGAGCTTGAACAATTTCTCACGGATGGGCATTTATCAAAAATGCACAAAAAAACACTAAATTTGGCCGCTCAAACCACCCAAAATTTGTCAGAGTGGAGAAAAAGTATAGAAATTGTAAAAAGATACTGTACAAATTCGAATTTTTTTGATACAATATGTAATGTTACGGAAATTCGTCAAATCGAGGCAAAAAACCTCGCCAAAAACTCCGATTTTATGGTAGTCGTAGGCGGAAAAAACAGCTCCAACACGGCGAAATTATATAAAATTTGTAAGGACGAATGTGAGGCGACTGTGTGGGTCGAAGACGCACGCGAGCTTGATGGGAAATTTCCGACAAATAATAAAATAGGTATCGTGGCAGGAGCGTCGACGCCAAAGCGCGATATCGAGGAGGTATTTTTAATCATGAGCGAAATGACAGAAAATTTTGCAGAATTGCTCGAACAATCACTTAAAACTTTAAATACAGGAGATACAGTAACCGGATACGTAACACACGTTACCGATGCAGAGCTTCAGCTTGACCTCGGCGCAAAAGTTACAGGCATTATCAAAGCCGAGCAGATTACAGATGATGCATCCGCGCGTCTTACAAAGATGTTCAACGTTGGCGATGCAGTTGAAGCATTCGTTATCCGCGTAAGCGATATCGAAGGCGTTGCTGAGCTTTCCAAGAAGCGCACTGACTCTGATAGAAACTGGAAGAATATCGTTGCTCTTAAGGATAGCGGCGAGGTTGTTTCCGGTAAGGTACTTAAGGCAGTTGCAGGCGGTCTCACAGTAAACGTTGATTCCGTAAACGTATTCGTTCCCGCTTCTCAGTCCGGCGTTGCTAAGGACGGCGATCTTACAGCTCTCGTTGGTGAGACAGTTGATCTTAAGATCATCGAAATCAAGGAGCAGGGTAAGAGAGCTATCGGTTCTATCAAGGTAGTTCTTAACGCACTCAGACGTGCAAGAACTGAAGAGTTCTGGAACACAATCGAAGAGGGCAAGCAGTACACAGGTACAGTACGTTCTCTCACATCCTACGGTGCATTTGTAGACCTTGGCGGTGTTGACGGTATGGTTCACGTAAGCGAGCTTTCTTGGAGACCCGTTAAGCATCCTTCCGCAGTTGTTTCCGTTGGCGACGAGATCACAGTTTTCGTTAAGTCCTTCGATAAGGAAACAAAGAGAATTTCTCTTGGCTACAAGACAGACGATACAAACCCCTGGTTGCTCTTCACAAACACATATAATGTTGGTGACGTTGTATCCGTTAAGATTGTTAATATGATGCCCTTCGGTGCATTTGCTGAGATTATGGACGGCGTTGACGGTCTTATCCACATCTCCAAGATCGCTAACAAGAGAATCGGCAAGCCTGCTGACGTTCTTGAGCTCGGTCAGGTTGTTGACGCTAAGATTATCGAGATCGACAACGAAAAGCAGAAGATCAGCCTTTCCATCCGCGACCTTCTCGTTGAAGAAGAGGAAGTTGCCCCCGAAGCTCCTGTTGAAGAAACAGTTGAAGAAACAGTTGACGCTGAATAATTGAATTTTTTAAGGGCTTCTTATTTGGGAAGCCCTTGAGTTTTGATTTATCAGGAAGTTAGATTACTGCGGATTGCCACTTTTTGAAAAAAGTGGCGCAAAAACTTTTTGTCGCGCTTCGCAATTAGATTTCGCGCAAATTGTGTTGCGGAGCAACACATAACGTTTTTCTCCCTTGTCGAAAAACTGTAATTTGCTATTCTTAAATGTAGCCATATCGTGCGCTGTCTAACTTAAGCCTCCCTTCGACAGGGAGGTGCCGAGGAACGAGGCGGAGGGAGTTCCCCCTTACAAAAGGACGTAACTTTTACTTCAAAAGGTCACGAGTAATCGTTTATAGATCCCTCTGCAAGCAGAGGTTTTACTCGACTCGCAAGGCTCTCTCGCAAAACTTCGCTCCGCTCAGGATGACTCCTTACCCTTACCGCAAAATTGAACCAAAACCGTGACGATACGGCTATAATTCACATTAGCAAATTATAGATTTTCTTTGCGCCTGTTAAAATGCAAAGAAAATCATCTTGTTCCGCACGGTTTGTCATTCTGGAGGGAGTGGAGCGACCGATAGAATCTCGGTGCGAAACAATTTGCGCGGAATCTGATTGCGAAGCGCGACAAAAAGTTTTTGCGCCACTTTTTTCAAAAAGTGGCAATCCGCACCAATCTATCTCCCCTATAAATCAAAATTTGAATTTTTTGGGAACAAAAATCCCGACGGCGCGCCGTCGGGATTGATTTTGTTGAATTAAGCCTTATTTGCAGAACCGAAGAGCTCGATCTTCTCGCGAACTGTAGTCTTGATAGCCTCAACGCCGGGAGCGAGGAGCTTTCTGGGGTCGAAGCCCTTACCCTGGAGATCCTTGCCTGCTTCAACGTATTCTCTTGTAGCAGCTGCGAAAGCGAGCTGGCACTCAGTGTTAACGTTGATCTTGGAAACGCCAAGGTCGATAGCCTTCTTGATCATATCCGCAGGGATACCTGTGCCACCGTGAAGAACGAGGGGCATAGCGCCTGTTTGCTGCTGGATAGCATCAAGTGTTTCAAAGGAAAGACCGGGCCAGTTAGCGGGGTACTTGCCGTGGATGTTACCGATACCTGCAGCGAGCATTGTTACGCCGAGGTCTGCAATCATCTTGCACTCTGCGGGATCAGCACATTCACCTGCACCGATAACGCCGTCCTCTTCACCGCCGATGGAACCAACTTCAGCTTCGAGAGAGATACCCTTTTCCCCTGTAATTCTTACGAGTTCCTTTGTCTTTTCGATATTTTCTTCAATGGGGTAGTGAGAACCGTCGAACATAACGGATGAGAATCCTGCCTCGATGCACTTGAGTGCGCCTTCGTAGGATCCGTGGTCAAGGTGAAGAGCAACGGGAACTGTGATACCAAGTCCCTCGATCATACCCTCAACCATACCAACGATGGTCTTGTAGCCGCACATGTACTTACCTGCGCCCTCGGAAACACCGAGAATAACGGGGGAGTTCATCTCCTGCGCGGTCTGAAGAATGGCCTTTGTCCATTCAAGGTTGTTGATATTGAATTGGCCTACTGCATAGTGGCCTTCTTTTGCTTTTGTGAGCATTTCTTTTGCTGAAACGAGCATTTTATAATCCTCCGTGGATAAATATTTAACGAAATTATTATATACCATTTTTTCCTAAAAATCAAGTATTTATATAATATTTTATTCAAATAAAGACAGGGATTGACACTTATTTGATTACAAAAAATATTAACACTGCAATAATGTCTTGACAAATACGGTAAATGAGTGTAAAATATATATTGGTAAGCTAAAATAGTTTAATACTGTATGGAC
>CANBDB010000088.1 GCA_947367285.1 uncultured Clostridia bacterium
CTTCTACAATTACCTTGTTGTCGCTACCCAACTTATCAATTTTGTCAATAGTCAAAGCTTTATTATTATCTTCTCCACTGTAACTAAATGTAATTTGATAAACTGCTTTATTTGATCCACTTTGCGGTTCAAAATCCTTGTCGAAATAGGCAGTAAATATTTGGCTTCCGCTTGGTGTTTCTTGGGCACCAGAAGGAAGAAAATACGCATCATCCCAACCTTCGTCATACATATCCCAATAGTAGTTGATATCATAGCAGATCATCTCGAATCGGGTGTATTCCTCTTGGCGAGCAACGACCTTATTCATTGAAACGTAGGACGTAAAGAACGCAATCGAAACGATCGAAAATACAGCTATGGCAACTATAATTTCGACCAAGGTGAGACCCTTACGAGCTTTTTTCATAGTTTGTACCCTCTTTCGCCATGCGAAAGCATCCTTTCTTTAGTATTTTTTAGTCTTTGGGCTTGGGAACAAGTCCCTTTTCAGTTGCGAGGTCTTCAATAAGGCTAAACGCACCCTCGTAACGGAAAGCTGTAGCTACCTTATAGAGACAAGAGGTTTCCTCAAATCCCTTACGCTTAGTAAGTGCACAAGTATAACGGCTCTTGATATATTTTTCGGGATCCGTAGCCAAGTAAAGCATTACTCGGTTATTACGGATATCCATTTTTGCATAAATTGTAGAATTGATATGGAATACAGCTGCCTGCTCGGTAATTCTACTCTTCATACCCGTGTAGCTAAGAAGTGTCTTAGCAATGGTATCATATCTTGTGCGCAATATATTATTGGCATCAGCATAGCGCTTTGAGAACAAGGTTGTATCGTTCTCGTAGTTTTCCCATTCAACCTCAAGTTCATCGGTAACTTGCTGAATGGACTGTGCCATGGATTGCTCAAGCTCGGTCTTCTTAACAGTTTCAACAACTGCAGACTCACCAAGCTTAGGAATACCCAAACGAAGATCGATGGGATCATCAGCACTTACACCGTAGTGAGTGATTTTTCTCTTAGCCATTTCAAACTCGTGCTTGGATGCTACGAGCAAGAAATTTACAAGAACCTCTTCGGCATCATCAAATGCAAAATCGTAGCTTGTAATAAGATCCTTTTCGGACACGAGAATCATTGTACAAACCTTACGTCTGATATGGAAGAATACATAGTTGCTTGTGTAATCAAGAGAATCGCAAAGATACATACCGTAAGGCATTACCTCTCCGACCTCAGTACCAAGCTGCTTTGCAATCTTGAGGAAGGATTCTACTATATCCTTGTCCATGTAATATGTATTGAAGGTGTAACCGACCTCACGCTTATAGAAGTTGTTTACAGTGTAGAACTCATCCTTATTGGCTCTTGCCTTCATCTCCTTGTTGTAGAGCATTTTAGCCTGCCAAGCACTCTTCATAGGAATGGGCATTGTTGTTTTATATGTCTCCTCGCATCTAAGAAGCAAGAGAATTGTAGGCATAAATACAAGGTCAAGCTTTTGAAGCTCAAACTTGATTCTATCAACAAGGGGATCAATTGAGGTAACAACTCCGTTGACCATGGAGTAGTCCTCAAGATCGATCATAATCTCCTTTGATGTGATATTCTTTTTTTCAGGAAAGAAAATTCTAAGATATCCCTTTCCAAAATTACAATATTCAAAAATGCATTGATTTTGAGCCATTACTCAACCTCCGATTTTTATGTATATTAAGGTATTATGTTTTTTTCGACAATTCCTAAAATGAATGTGTAATCGTTGCCGGATTGAAAAACTAATTTACATTTTAGAAATGCATTAGATTGATCTGAGGTATCTTCTTTGTAAATTAAAATTTGTTTTAGACTGGTATTTTTAACAATCACATTTTCATCAAATAAAAGGTTAGAATCCTCATCCAATTTTATGTTTTGATTACTTGATATATTTTCACCATCATTAGGATTGATTAGATTGCTCGGATCAGTTTCAAATTGTCCCCTCAAATAGGTCTCAATAGTTTGAACCTTAGTAAGCTCCTCGGATTTGCTAATGAGAGTTCCTGAGTATGTAGAAACGAAATATAAGCATCCGCCGACCATTGCAAGAACGAGCGAGGTCAGGGCGATAACAACAACTATTTCCGTAAGAGTAAATCCGCGTCGTTTAGACATAGGTTTCTCCTTTCTAAACAATAATTATGGCGAGGAGATGACGCTGTCATCACCTCGCCTTTTAGAAACATTATTTACGGGGTAATTATACCACTTTTTTGCCTATATGTCAATAGTTTTTGACTTATTTGTATCTTCCGCCCCGAAATCTATAATATATTTATATATTATAGCGCCCAAAATGGTAGATATTTACACATAATTACATTTTTAGTTAACGAAATTAATTGACGGCACAAAAGACATTTTGTATTCAACCAGTCTTGCCGATGCTATATCTCGCGAAGTTAACTTTACCGCATTAATTTGGCTGTTCTCATAAGTGGTGTAGTAGTATATCATTTTTTCGGTATCACAACAGCTTGTATACTGTGTTCTTTCATATTTATTCCCTATTTTTACACTACCCTCGTGCTGCTCAACCGAACCAAGCACATGGAAGAATTGAGTTACCTGCTCGTATTCATTTTCAGGCAAAACTGCATTCAATTTTGTAAAGCAAACACGCACAAATCTTGAAACTGAGGATAAATCACCGGGTAATCCAATAGCCCCCATTCCTCTACTATACTGATCCAAATCGACCATTGAGGAAAATCTATTTATAACTTCCCCACTGGTTAGATTAACATAATTTGAAAGGTTCAACATTTGAAAATCAAATGGCGGATTATTCGTCAATACGCCAACATCATTTTTGTGAATTTTGACGCCATCTTTCATACATTCCAAGGTTATTGTCCTATTCTTATCCGATATTATCCAATGTAACTGTGCTGATTGAAACTCCTCATTGAATGAAATATTTACCAAATTAATTTTCGAAAGCGCATCTATACACTCTTCAACAGTGCTGCATTTACCCAAAAGATACGGGATCAACTCATGCGGAGCTAAATTAATTTTATCTTCACATTTTTGATGATAGTAAGCATTATTTACAAAATTCAATCCCGCCATACTGAGCCCCTTCTCATTAGTAGCATCATAATAAAGGGGGTAATTATCACGGATAATTCCTGTGCCGATTATCGCATATTCAGTCACCTCGCTAAATGTACATTTGTACGAAAAACGGTATTGTCGAGGTGTGATTATTACACTCTCGTCCATTCTATATTCGAGGTCTAAAGTCCTCCCAAAATATCGGTTTTTATCTCCAAAAACTATTGCAGTACACATAATATCACTCCTTTTTGATGATATTATCTCCTTGAAATTCCACAAAAATTCAGGGGCAGCAAGCTTAATGCTTACCGCCCCAAAGGTTAGGTTTTTTTATCAAATTTGTGAGCACATTTTACGCATGTAATCGTGATCTTTCCCCTGCCTCTTGGCACTCTAAGCCAAGTTTTGCACTTGGGACAACGATAAAATTTATGCGTTTTTCTTTGCTCCCATCTCGTTTTATTCATCTTCAAAGCGCCTGTATATCGCTTGTTTTCCTGAACTCTTTTGTAGATGTTTTTAGACAATATTCTAAAATATCCATAGGCAAGAAATGCCATCATTAGTACATAGAAAATTGTTTTTACTATCCCCTTGGGACAAAATCCACAAATCAAGAATGAAATGAGGGACAAAATAATACTCAACTTTGCAAGATCATCAAAGCCATTTCTGCCATAGAAAAAGCTTCTCAATTTGTTTGTAATTTTTACTAGAAAATTTCTCATCTTATTTACTAATTATTCACTTCTAAGGGCAATTACGGGATCCTTGTTAGAGGCTGTTTTTGATGGAAACAAGCCTGCCACAAATGTAAGAATCATGCTTATAGCAACAAGTATTATAGCAGGTACGGGCTCAAGAACAGCTTGGAGTGAAGCAATTCCTGTGAAGTGGAAGAGTATGATATTGATGATTACAATCAATCCAAGTGAACATACAATACCTATCAAGCCTGCAACAAAGCCAACAAAGAGTGTTTCTGCGTTAAATACGCGTCCAATGTCCTTCTTGGAAGCACCAATCGCTCTAAGAATACCAATTTCCTTCGTTCTCTCGAGTACGGAAATATATGTGATAATTCCAATCATGATGGATGATACTACAAGGGATATCGCTACGAATGCGATCAAAACGTAAGAAATAGCATCAATAATTGTTGTTACTGAGCTCATAAGAAGTGCAACAGTATCAGTATATATGATCTTATCCTTTTCCCCTTGCTTATCATTATAATCCTTAATAAGCTTTGTGATTTGATCCTTTGCATCAAAATCCTTGGGATAGATTGATATTGAAGACGGATTATCAACGTCTATATATCCAAGATCATCAAGATTTCCGTCATACGTATTGGTAGTAACCTTGCCCTCATTCAACTTGGCGAGGATCTGATTTATTACCGCATCGAGCTCTGTAGAATCTATTTTTTCAAGAATTTCACTGAGGTATGGAATATCGTCGATTGTATATCCCTTAGCATCAAATCTAATTCCGGTGAAAAGGTCAACTTCTTTGTTGGCAAGCTGTGCCTTAACAACATCACTGTTATTTCCCTTTTCAATAGCCGCATCCTCAAGATCGGAAAGATAACCGATTGTACCGATATTAGCCATAGCCATAGAGTCATCTGATGGACGAAGAATACCAACTATCTTAAGGTCAATTGCGTCATTGATTCGCTGATTGAGAATTTTAGCATCATCTTTATTACTTGAATCGAGCTCTCTTATCTTGCCATCGTCAAGAACATAGTGATCGCTATCCACAAGAACCTTAAAGCTAAAATCATATATCTCATCGTAAGTATAACTTGTAGATTCTATTTTATAGGTGTTTTCAGTTCCGTTTACATAAGCATCGATAGCATGCTTCATATACTCTCTAACTTCATTGAAGTCGCGAATGCCGAGCACGTAAAGTGTGTAGTCGGAAATTTGGTTGTTTTGGTCTACAATAAGAACGATTTCGTTTACATTTTCGGGATATCTACCGTCAACAAGCTCGTAATCGTGTGCTATCGTATCGGAGTTACCAATAAGCTTTGTCCAACCTGTAACGCTACCCATACTTCCCATCATAGATGTCATACTTTGCATCATACTCAAGGAAATGCCCGACATTCCCATAGATGAGTAGAGCTGATTCATTCCCTTGGAGCTATTCTTATAAGTACCATCCTCTTGGAGAAGATATGTGTTAAGGTCAAAGTCATACTTATAAATAATATCCGACGCATATTCCTTGAAGGCGGGAGTATTCTCAATATACTGCTTAAATTTATCAAGATTATTTGTGGTTACGGATGTTGTCATTGAGGACATCATAGTAACCATAACCTCGGTAGAATAAATCTTGTTCGGATCTCTTGGCTCAGTAGGCTTCTGCGCGCTCTGCATAATAGATGACATCATAGAGCTTGCGTTCAATGTGTTTTGCTGGATCTGAATGGGATATGAGGACATAGTATTCTCTTCAATAGAGTGAATATATGCATTAACACCGGTAGACACAGCAAGAATGAGTGCAATACCTATAATACCGATAGAGCCTGCAAACGAGGTTAAAAAGGTTCTACCCTTTTTAGTCATAAGGTTATTGAAGGAGAGAGACATCGCTGTCATAAAGGACATAGAGGATTTCTTTCTTCTCTTAAGCATTTTTTGCTTTCTCTGAATTTCCAACATTTGAGCATAATCAATCTTGCCGTCAAAAGGATCAGAGTCATCCACAAGATTACCATCATGAAGCTTAATTATTCTTGTAGAGTATTCCTCTGCAAGCTCAGGGTTATGTGTAACCATGATAACAAGTCTATCCTTGGCAATCTCCTTAAGAAGGTTCATTACCTGTATGCTTGTCTCAGAGTCAAGAGCGCCGGTAGGCTCGTCCGCAAGAAGAATATCGGGGTTATTAATAAGTGCTCGAGCTATTGCGACTCTCTGCATCTGACCGCCCGAAAGCTGATTGGGGCGCTTATTGACATGAGCGCGAAGTCCCACCTTATCAATAGCTTGCATGGCTCTCTTTCTTCTCTCCGCCTTAGAAATACCGCTAAGAGTAAGAGCAAGCTCTACGTTTGCAAGAACTGTTTGATGAGGTATTAAATTGTAGCTTTGGAAAATAAACCCAATAGAGTGGTTTCTGTATGTATCCCAATCGGCATCCGTATAATCCTTAGTTGATACTCCATTAATAATGAGATCACCGCTTGTGTATTGGTCAAGACCGCCAACAATGTTAAGTAATGTTGTTTTACCGCAACCTGATTGACCAAGTATGGATACAAATTCATTTTCTCTGAATTTAATGCTAACGCCCTTAAGTGCTTCAACTGCAGATTCGTCTTTTCCGTAAGTTTTTCTAATATTGACTAATTCTAACATTTCTTCTCCTTACTTTATTGATATTTTGTGATTTTAGTTATTTTTATTTATCTTATCATAAATCATAATCCTTAAAAATTCCTTAAATTTTTTTAGTTTTTAGCAAAATAATTAAAAAAGTGTCTGCCAAATTGTAAGAACTCACAAAAATAACAATATATTGATTTAATTGTTGACAATGGCACAATATATAGT
>CANBDB010000089.1 GCA_947367285.1 uncultured Clostridia bacterium
ATATAATATTGCTATAAATTGTGTAAACTATTATTTATTCGTAAACACAGCTCGATTTTTGGCACTGTTTTCTCATTTACATAAAGAAAGGACTTAAGAGATGGAAATTGCAATTATAGCTCACGACATGAAAAAAGAACTTATGACACAATTCTGTATCGCATATTGCGGAATTCTCAGTAAGCACAACCTTTGCGCCACAAGCATTACTGCAAAGTACATCTCCGACGCAACCGGTCTTAAGATAGAAAAGCTCCTTACAGGTGAGCACGGCGGTGAGCAACAAATCACTTCCCGTCTCGCTTATAACGAGATCGACCTTCTCATCAACTTTAGAGACACTCGTTCATCCTTCAGCTTTAATGAGGAAGAGGCCGAAATGATGAGAATGTGCGACCTTCACAATATTCCCGTAGCTACTAATATCGCTACCGCCGAGGTGCTCGTTCAGGCACTTGACCGCGGTGACCTTAACTGGAGAGAGGTTTATAACCCCCGCTCCGAATATAATAGAAAGAGAAACGGACTCATCTAATCCGTTAAAAAATGCGAGGGACACGCTTCCCACATCCGTCAAGCCCAGAGAGAGGATAATTTGCTGCGATATCCTTCTTGACACGTGGATAAGTACCACCCGAGCGTCACGTTGAATACCCACTTTAAGTAAAAAATTCGGGTGGAACCGTGCGATTTTTTGGCTTATCGCACCCCGAACGGCATTAACCGTTCGGGGTGTTTTTATATTTGAAATTTTATATTAGGAGATAATAACTATGAAAATCAAACTTCATGATCTCGATCTTTGCTTTGACGCGCCCATCACGGTTTACGATGCGGCTCGCAGCGCTGAAAAGATCGACCGCAGCGTTATCGCTGCAAAGGTTAACGGCAACGTAGTTGCTCTTAACTATCTTTTGGAAAACGACGCCGAGGTTGAGCTCCTCACTTTCAAGGATGCCGACGGCAAGCACGTTTTCAACCACACCGCTTCTCACATTCTCGCGCAGGCAGTTAAGCGCCTCTACCCCGAGACAAAGCTTACAATCGGCCCCGCTATCGAGAACGGCTTCTATTACGATTTTGATTCCGACGTTTCCTTCACTCCCGATATGCTCGCAAAGCTTGAGTCCGAGATGAAGAAGATCGTTAAGGAAAATCTTCTTATTACAAGAAGCGAGCTTCCCCGCGCTGAGGCAATTGCACTCATGCAGGAAAAGAATGAGCCCTACAAGGTTCAGCTCATTGAGGAGCTTCCCGAGGATGCTACTATCAGCTTCTACACTCAGGGTGAGTTCACCGACCTTTGCGCAGGTCCCCACCTCTTCTCAACAGGTGCAGTTAAGGCTATAAAGCTTACACAGTGCACGGGCGCTTATTGGAAGGGCGATCAGAAGAACAAGATGCTCCAAAGAGTTTACGGTATCGCGTTCCCCTCTAAGGATGAATTGAACGCGTATATCACAATGCTTGAAGAAGCAAGAAAGCGCGACCACAACAAGATCGGCCGCGAGCTTGAATACTTCACAACAGTTGACTCCATCGGTCAGGGCTTGCCCATTATTCTTCCCAAGGGATCAAAGGTAATTCAAACTCTTCAAAGATGGATCGAGGACGAGGAGCAGCGCCGCGGATATCTTCTTACAAAGACTCCCCTTATGGCAAAGCGCGACCTCTATAGAATTTCCGGACACTGGGATCACTACCGCGACGGTATGTTCATTCTTGGCGACCCCGACGACGAAACAAAGGAATGCTTCGCGCTCCGTCCCATGACTTGTCCCTTCCAGTATCAAGTATTCCTCAACAAAAAGCGCTCCTACCGTGACCTTCCCATGCGTCTCGGTGAGACATCCACTCTCTTCAGAAACGAGGATAGCGGTGAGATGCACGGTCTTATCCGTGTTCGTCAGTTCACAATTTCCGAGGGACACCTTATTCTCCGTCCCGAGCAGCTTGAGGAAGAGTTCAAGGGCTGTCTTGACCTCGCTCTCTACTGCCTTGAAACACTCGGTCTCCTTGAGGACTGCACATTCCGCTTCTCACAGTGGGATCCTGCAAGAACTGAGAAGTACGAGGGTACTGCTGAGCAGTGGAATGAAGCTCAAAGCATTATGGAAAAGCTTCTTGACGCAAATATCGGTCGCGAAAACTACGTTATCGGTATTGACGAGGCGGCTTTCTACGGCCCCAAGCTCGACATTCAGTGCAAGAACGTTTTCGGCAAAGAGGACACTATCGTTACAATTCAGGTAGATATGCTCCTTGCTAAAAAATTCGGTATGGAATACGTTGACTCCGACAACACGCTCAAAACTCCCTATATCATTCATAGAACTTCTATGGGTTGCTACGAGAGAACACTTGCTCTCCTTCTTGAAAAGTATGCAGGCGCTCTTCCCACTTGGATGGCTCCCGTTCAGGTTAAGATGCTTCCCATGGGCGACGCGCAGATCGCTTACTGTGATGATCTCTCTCGCCGCCTCACTGCTCTCGGTATTCGCAACGAGGTTGATAGAAGAAACGAGACAATTGGCTACAAGATTAGAAATGCACAGCAAGAAAAGGTTCCCTACATGCTCGTTGTGGGCGGTAAGGAGCTTGAAGCCGGTACTGTTGCGGTTCGTTCTCGCAAAGAGGGCGATATTGGCACTATGACCGCCGACGAGTTCATTCTCAAGATTGCTAAGGAAATTGCCGATAAGGTGAGATAATTAACTAAAAACAAAGGACACTCAACTGAGTGTCCTTTTCTTTATATGCCAAATATTCCTCTAATAAATATGTAAATTCCGATGCAAACGAGTATCACACCGCCAAAGACGGTTGCCTTGCTTGAAAGCATATTGCCGAACTTCTTGCCCGCCCATACTCCGAACATACAAATAATGAATGTTACAATCGCTATAACCGCAACGCAGGTGAGCGCTTCGGCAAAATTGTATTCGCCAATGTCAAGTCCAACAGTGAGCGCGTCGATACTAGTGGCAATTCCCTGCACTATGAGTCCGCCAAGACCAACCGCACAATCCTCGCAGTCGCAATTCTTGTGAAGTCCCTCGTATATCATCTTTCCGCCAATATAGGAAAGAAGCGCTAGCGCGATATAGGGTATGAATTTGGAAAATTCGTGGAAATATTCGAGAACGGTATGCACCGCCACCCATCCGAGAAGGGGCATAAGCGCCTGAAAGAATGCAAAAATGCCCGCGATGGTGCACATTCTCCCAACCTTCATTCTCTTTTCATTCATTCCGTTGGCGAGAGATACGGAAAAAGCATCCATAGCAAGTCCTATGCCAAACATTATACTTACGGCAAAAAATTCAAAGCCCATTTTGTTTCTCCTAAAAAATAATACAAGGGGGATTATACCATATTTAACTGAATTTGTCAATCGAAAAGTAGTGTAAATTTTGATTTATAGGGGAGATAGATTGATTGGGAATAGCAGGGGGCGGCTTTTCAAAAAAGCCCCCTGCTATTCTAAAACAAACTATCTCCCCACAAATCTCAATTTATTGGCTAATTAACTCAAAAAGACGGAGATGATCTCCGCCTTTTGTTTTATTTGCTTTTGATAAGTTGTTTTAGAGGTTTGATAAATTCATTCGGATAATATTCAACGCAAACGTTGCCGTATCTCTCGGTATGAAGCCAACGCGGCTCTCCGCAAACTGCAAATACCAGCCACGTTGCGAGGTTGAACTGTATTTCCTCAATATATTCCTTGGCATATTCTTCGTTTTCAAATATAACAAGGTGAATATAGTCGTTATCCTCGTTATAGGCTTCCCTGCTCTCATAAGCACTAATCGTACAAATACTGCCCTCGATAAAGGTGGTGTGCGTATTAACTATGTATCCCGCGCCCTCGTAAGCCGCAATTATCTCCTCGCAGGTAAACTCTATACCGTCCGCGCTATCGCAGGCGGTCAAGGGTAACGCGAGCACGAGCAAAAGCAAAAATGCTATCAATCTTTTCATATCATACCCTCATCTTTCTATCAAATCCAAAAGGCTTCCCTTTGTGAGCTTATAGGTGTTCGTCACACCGTCTTTGTCAAGTGTGAATATATCGTTTTTGTGAATATATATCGTTCCGAAATCCGTTTCGATACGGTATTCAGGTACGGCATCATCAATGCCGCCGTGGTATTCTACAAACTCGAGCTTGGAGATATCCGCCTCGCCAAGCTTTTCGTCGGTATAATTATCATAAATCTCGCCCTTGCCGTCGCACACGAAGGAAAAGCTCTCCTCAGTGGTCGTATAGGAAGATAAATTCGGGAGCTTACTAATTACGTAATTACGTCCGGATGCGGTGAAAATATTAGATTTTACCAAAAATTCGTGCACCGTGCCGCTCGTGAGCTCGATTTTCACCGTTGTATAGCTTCTCGTTCCGCTTTCGGGAATATTGGGCAAGCTCGCGAGCACCAATTCCGCGCCGCGGCAAATTGAAAGCTGGGTAGCAATAACGCTCTTTTCACTCGTTGTGTAATGAGCCACAAGCTCACCGCTTTGCGCGTCAATATTTCCTACTACGATTGTCATTTCGGCAACCTGCTCCGCATCCAAGTCAACAAGCCACTCGCACGCGTCGGTAAGAGAATTTATCACGGGACGCTCGGGGTCGGTTGTGAGCACTTCAACGTCTATTTCAACGTCGTCCTCGGGCATAACAAATTTGTATTCGAGGTAATCGTCATACTCCGCACTTGCGGGGAGCTCAACTCCGTTTGCATAGAGCTTTATTTCAACGTCCTCAAGCTTATATGCCTGAATTTCGCATAGCGAACCGTTAAGCGCAACACTCGGGCTTAACTTGAGATAATTTGCATTTGAGCTATAGGTAATATTCTCTTGCATCGCGTATTCAAGGTCAAGGTCGGTGGAAATCTCACCGCAATACTTACATACATAGGCGTTGCAATACTCCTCGCTGCCCGCGATAACATACTCGCCCACGTGCTCGGGATAGTGCCTGTCATCGTCGCAGGGCACGAATTTTGCTCCTGAGATACCCGTGGAATAATTCAAATAAAGAACCGTATTGTAGGTGAAGGTGGTATATTTCAAGCGCTCGGCTTGGCTGAGTCTCTCAATTCCAATGCGCTCGTACGAATAATAATATGAATCGGGGTCTACCTCGCCGTCGGTGCTGAAGATAAATATATGCTCCGTGTCGCTAAACTCCGTTAAATACTCAAGCGGAGCATACTCGTAAAAGGTTATATAGAAAATAACCTCGCATCCCCAATCGTAAGCATATCCGGGAGTATAAATATCCTCCTTTGCAACAAGGAACTTTGCAAGCTCCTCAACGTAGGCGGCATATTCCTCATCCGTGAGGTTGAGGTAGAGAGTATCCCCCTCAACGAGATAGGAATTCTCAAGATTTGGCTCGGGCATACCCTCAAGCTTGTTGCTTGCAAGCGTTTCGTCACTGAAAAAGGTGTCCTTTTCCCTCTTATCAAAAAGGCAAGAGGTGAACATTGCAAGACAAATCACAAGTACGATACACAAAAGTAGTGTTTTTCTCATCACGCGCCCTCCTTTTTTATTAAAAGAATCTTATTTTACGGGGTCAATGTAATATAAAACAATATAATCTCCATCATTATTATAGGTTGAGTAAACCTCGCCCTCTCTCACCTCGTCAAGAACGGTGTAACTTCCGTCCGCCTTGATGTGAATTGCGTAAACCGCGGTGGTTTCTCCAATGGGGTAATATACAAACTCGTTGAATACAACTCCCAATACGTCGCCCTCTCTAGCAACAGTTGCGGGGTGCAAGCCCTCGGTGTTGCCGCCTCTTACCTCGGCTACGATCTCATCAAGAGTCATACCCTTCTCTCGCTTGTAATTGTAGAAGGTATATTTTACGTCGCGGAAGGTGAAGATGAGCCAGCTTCCGTCGCTTTGCTTAATGCAGTCCGCCTTAAAGCTCTCACCGTTATCGAGGTTAACTGTGACAACTGTGTAGTTTCCAACGTGCTCAAAGGTGTATGTACCTGAGAGGCTCTCGCCGTCGTAGGTGGTGAAGGTCATCTTGCCGTCCTCGGTAAAGTTGATATTTACCGCATCAAGATCAGCATACGCGAAGGGGTAGATTATGGACGCCTGCGAAAAGCCGAAGGAGCGTTCAACACCACCGATAAAGGTGCTTTTTTTCACGTAGCTGGAAAGATACCACGTTTCACTCGCGGGCTCGCAGCGGCAAGCAGTCAAGAGCGAAAGAGCGAGGATCATTATAAGTATTAAGGCGATTTTTCTTGTTTTCATATCTAAACTCCTAAAGAAATATTTATCTATATTAATGATAACATACTTTTGCGGAAAAAGCAATTACTTATATAAAAATAAAGGCCACGACTTGTGTGAAGCCGTGGTTATCACTTATATCATTGCATCACGCATATTTGCTATAATATCATCTTTGCTTTTTATCTCGTCTAAATCAAATATCTTGGCAAGTTTTTTGCTTTTTACATCGTACTTATACATTGAGTATACATCTATCACAAACATAAAATTCTTCTCAAAGTCCGTTGTGTTATTGTTTGGCGTATTGGACAAACTAATATAATCAGCAAATATATCTGTCTCTTATACACATCTGACGCTGCCGACGACTTAATAGGTGTAGATCTCGGTGGTCGCCGTATCATTAA
>CANBDB010000090.1 GCA_947367285.1 uncultured Clostridia bacterium
AATTATGCCTAATCATCTACATATGATTTTGTTTGTGCATAATGGCGGGTCGTCGAGGACGCCGACCCCTACGAGCAGACAACACGGCACCGTTCCTGCGTTTATTTCAACGTTTAAAAGATTTTGCAACAAGGAATATGGTGAAAATATCTGGCAAAGATATTATTACGACCACATAATCCGAGATCATAGAGATTATGAGGAAATATCAAAATACATCCACGATAACCCGCTCAGGTGGGAAGAGGATGAACTATATAACGAATAAAAGCTCCGCTGAAATTCAGCGGAGCTTATTTATTCAAGTTCTTCGTATATCTCCATAAGGCGTTCCTCGAGGGCGTCTTTTTTTGATGTCAGCTCGGCGGCTTTTTTGTAGTCCGTTGCGGCTTCACCAAAGAGGTCGATCTCGATTTGTTCGAGCTCTTTTTCTATCTTTTCCTGCTCTTTTTTGAGGTTTTCAATGCGCTTTTGCTCACGGCGAGCATCAGATGCCTGCTTTTTGCGCGCCATATAGTCTTCCTTTTGTGCTGTAGGGGCTTTGTCGACTTCATTTGACGCGGAGGAAACAAGGTGTGTTTCCTTGTGGTGTGTAAACTCCGCAAAGGCATTTCCAACATTGAAAACTGGGTAGTCAATGAAATCCTTGCCCGTAGTTGCGTCATTGTCTATCTCAATAATTCTCGTGGCAAGCTTATTTACAAGATATCTATCGTGTGAAACTATAAGAATCGTTCCGCCAAACTCGTCGAGGGCACTCTCAAGTGCCTCGCGTGACATAATATCAAGGTGGTTGGTCGGCTCGTCGAGAATGAGCAGATTCATTGGCGAAAGTATGAGCTTTGCAAGTGTGAGTCTTGCTCGCTCTCCTCCCGAGAGCATTGATACGTTCTTTTCGCAGTCCTCGGCACTAAATCTGAAACGCGCAAGCGCGCTTCTTATCTCAAATTCTCGCTTTTCGGGATATGCATTCCAAAGCTCATCAAGTACCGTATTAGACTCGGTGAGGTTTTGGTTTTGCTGATCGAAGTATCCGATCTCAACGTTATATCCCGCCTCAATAATGCCCGTAGTGGGTTCAATATCTCCAACAAGCATTTTCATGAGGGTGGATTTTCCGCTTCCGTTTTTACCGATAATGAAAACGCGCTCGGCTTTTCGGATAAGAAAGTCCATGTTTTCAAAAAGCTTTTTCTCACCAAAGGATTTGGAAAGCCCTGCGACTCTCAAGACCTCGTTTCCGCTCGGGATGGATTGGCGGAATTTGATTACAACGGGCTTTGGCGCTTCCTTGGGGCGCTCAAGCTTGACCATCTTGTCGAGCATCTTTTGGCGGCTCTCGGCGGCTATGATATTTCGCTCGCGGTTCCACGCGCGCTGCTGCGCGATATATGCCTCCTGCCTTGCGATTTCTCGCTGCTGATTTATATAGTGCTTTTCGGCAATTCCGCGGTCAATGTCGCGCTGCTTCATGCTCGCGGTGTAGTTGCCACCGTAGAGCTTCGCCTCGCCAAATTCCATAGCAAGTGTTTTATTCGTCACTTGGTCAAGGAAATAACGGTCATGCGAGATAATGAGAACACATTTTTTGTAGTTCTTTATGTAATTTTCAAGTACCTGAACGGTTTCAATGTCGAGGTGGTTGGTCGGCTCGTCGAGAAGCAAAAGATCGGGCTCGCGGCAAAGCTGCTTAGAAAGGGCAAGGCGTGTTCTTTGTCCGCCCGAGAGCTTGTCTACGTCGAGTGCGAGTGCGCGCTCGTCAAAGCCCATTTTGAGAAGAATCCCTGCACAGCGGCTCTTATAGTCAAGACCTCCGAGAGATAAGTAGCGTGTATAGAGATCGTGATACTCTTCACAGAGCTTCATATGCTCCGCGCTATCGTTGACGGCAGCCATCTTTTCCTCGAGGAATGCGAGCTTTTCTTCCATTCGGATAAGCTCGGGGAAGGCGGCATACATTTGCTCGAGCGCGCTTTTTCCAACGAGATTGGATACCTCAAACGCGCAATCCTGTGTCAATATGCCAATGGTTTTGTTCTTTGCGATAAACACGTTGCCGGTGGTGGGTTCAAGCTCACCGAGAATTACCTTGAAGAGCGTTGATTTGCCGCAACCGTTCGTGCCGATGATGCCGAGCTTGTCGTTTTCTTCAAGCGCAAAGCTTATTTTCTTAAAAATGTCGCGCGCACCGAATGATACGCCGAGATCGTTGACCGTAATTGCAAGCATTTGACATCACCTTTCTAAAAAATAAATTTTTTTCAAAATCTCCCTTGACAAAAGGGGATAGTTGTTATATAATCAAATCAAGAACATTTGTTCGTGATTTTCTCTCCGAAATAGAGGTTTATATGTGCGTCGATATAAGCGCATACCACAACCTCAACCATTATACAACATAATGAAAGAAATTTCAAGTTAAAATGGAAAAGGAGTGATAATTATTTGCGATATTTGCAGGCAATACTCTTGTCCACCTGCGTGTCCGAGCTTTGACGGCAACCATTCGTTGCTTGGCAGTGCGGTGGGTGAATGTGCCGTGTGTGAGGCGCGCGTTTATAATGACGATGAACACTATACTCACGATGGCAAAATGCTTTGTGTTGAGTGTGCTGAGGAGCTATTGTCCCCCGAGCTTCTCGCTTTTTTCGGCTGCGACACGATAACTGAATTTTTCGAAATGCTGTACTGACATACAGCATTAAAAAATCCCTCAAAAACGAACAAATGTTCATAAATTCAAGAAAGGAGCTTAAAATATGGACAAACGACGGTGATTTTTACCTTAATAAATACAACTACTAAAACTTTAATTAAAAAACTAATTTTATGTAAAGAAAAGGAGAAAAATTTATGCCAATTATTGATAATTTTCCTGATCGTATTCAGGATACAACTTGCAGAATTGCTTTGTTTCAAGGGGGATTGTATGGCAATGGTCAATCATTACAAAGAACTATTAATACTTTGTATAACAACAATACTTCTAAGTTTATTAAAGTTGATGAGGTATTTAATATGAGATATTTTAATCCCATTACTATGACTTTTGGAAGTGATAATTCTTCTGCTAATTTTGGAGAATTTTTGAGCCAATCAGACTTTGATGAACGTATTGATAATATTGTAAATACAGCTAGATTTGTAGCTAATGAGGGGAAGATCACACTCATAAGAACATGTCTAAACTATGTATACAATACCGACATAGCATTAGATAGTATTGAAAATCAAAAAAACAAATTGAAATATATAATCAATGCTTTTAAAAAATATGATAATGTAGAAATATATCTGGTTGGACATAGTCAAGGTGGTCTTGTTAATCTTGAAACTGGTATTGATCTATATTATAAAGTTGATAAAATTATATCAATTTCCACACCATATGCACCAGTTTATTTGGCTTCTATTTTGTCCAACTTTGACTTTTTGGTGAGTTTATTTGCTGAAAAAGGAGCAGAAAATTATTATAAAGAATGCGTTAACACATTGTCATCTCAGGAATATTTTACAAATCTAAAAAATCGATGGAATTCTTTAACATCACGTCCAGAATTAACTGCTATCGTGGGGACTGCAGGTAGAATAAGATATATTAATGGTGAGAGCATATTAGATAGTTTTGCAGCTGGAACCTTCGAAACGTTTGAAACGGAAGGATTTGATGGATTAGTTAGAGTTAGTGAACAATGTGATATTAATCACGCATCTTTTGTTCATTTAATTAAGAACACTGTTCCATGTTATGCAGAATGTCAGTATGCCAATACCTATTGTTTTTCTGCAGACAATAACGAAAATCTCTGCGATTCAAGTTGCGAGCTTGTAACACTACATTTGTTTGATTTTTTCAGCAAATTGTTGGAATCTATATTTGAATCAATAAACTCTGCAGTGGTAGATGGAGAAGTGAACCCTGACGGCACACCAAAGATACATTGGGAAATACCTTTGCTCGATATGTTTAGCAGAATAGGGAAAGCGGGGGTTTATTTACCAGAGGATGATTTTGAAGAAGAAGTACAATATAGGGACTATGAGATAGTGTATAAAAGTCCATATAATCATGGATTTATCAGATACTGTCCTGAAACAATTTCATCTTTGGAATTATTATTGAGATAATATCTTGACATTATATTTTGATGCCTATATAATTAATATATAAAAACAAGCATTGTGAGGTGAAGCTATGACAATAAAAGAATTCTTTTTACTTATCTTGTTGGTGTTGGTGCAATTGTTATGCCAATGCACGGGTATGGATCCATTTGAGATTATGGGGATACCTACCTCGCAAGAGCCGGTAGAAGTGGTATTGAATGTTGGGGAGTCATACGTAAGGCATGACGAAAGCTATAGGAATAATGAGAATTATAAGGAAGAATTTGGATATGAAAGCTTTAGGTGTAAGATTGATTACAAGATAACCTTTCTTGAATCTGCAGAGGATTATTATTTAGTACAAATAGAAATTTTAAGTTGTGAAATCGACCCTGAAAACGGAGGAAATGCTGCTATTTACATTGTAGGCATAGAGACTTCCTGTACAATAAATGATGAAGTCTACGAACGCAGTGATTATGAATATTCCAATGCCTCTTCCTTGATAGTTCACGACAGTGAATACTGTACAAAAATACCGTTTCAAGAAGTATCCGTAATAAAAGTGCCGATATCTAATTCTCAATCAAATGGGGAATATCAGCTACGCCTCACTTTTAATAGCTTCAATCCCCTTACAACGAGGGATGAGTTGACCTTTGGTGTTCGTATGGATGCGCTTTATGATATTGAATGAAAGTAGTATTGAGGTATAACAGATGAAAAAAATCAGATGGATTGCTTTTATATGTGTTTTACTGTCTGTATTAATGCTTACAAGCTGTATGGTGATGACTGCAACGCTTACATTTGTGAAGATATTCGGGCAAATTATTGATGGAATATTGTTTAGTCCTAAATATGAATACAATGAACACTATTTTTATAAATATATTGTTGTTGGAGAGAAGTGGGATTTTGGCTCTGATATTCTCATGGATGATGAGGGAGATTATTACTGGGTTAATTTTAATTTAGAATATGAAAAAATAGAGAAAACTGACGGCTATACTCTTACGTTTAAATTAAGCGACATCGTTTTTGAAGGTGATTGCGAAAATCATTATTTGGTGTTCTCTTCTTTTGCGGATAGAAAAATAAAAATTGCGAATGTTTCGACCTCCAACGGGTTTGAGTTCGAAGCAGAAAATTATCTTTATGAGAGTTTGAATAGGCCGATAAGTGTTGTTCAAATACCCTTGTCAATTTTAGAAGAGAATTTGACTTTGGAGGTGAATTTTGAGATGATGCAAGCGTGCGAGTGTAACGGAACTGTTTTCGTTGAGTTTCCTGCGGATACGGGATTGGACGGCTATGTTATTATAATGGAACCCGAATGCTCTGAATGATATAAGGAAATAGATAATCCACTGACAATATCCCCCGCGGTGCGGGGGATTAAAAAAGGCCGAAAAGCGAACAAATGTTTTTGTTTGTGGGGGAAAGAAAGAATAAAGAATAAAGAAGAAATGAAAAGGAAAGGATGATGTAAATGGAAGGTTGTTTTACCACAGAGGTCTCGAAGCTCGCGCGAGTTGAGGCGGACCGTTATTTGCGCTCGTACAGAAGGATGAATTCTTTGCTTCGCTCGTCGCGAACGTTTTACAGACTTGAGGCGGATGCCTCGTGCTTGGATGAAGCTGCCATCCAGGCGCAGATGTATTCCTTGCGAGCTCTCGTGCTTTCGCTTGACGACGTGCAGTGTAGGGCACTGCTCTATAATTACTACATCAAGGGATACACGCTTGAAAAATGTGCTGAGATAATCGGCGTGTCCGAGCGGGGAGTATACCGACTCAAAAACCGAGCGCTATTGGATTTTTGGGCATTGATGAAAAAATAATTTTCGCGTTGACGCATATCGCGTATATTAGCACAATTTTGGGTAAATCTATTAATACCAAAATACGTGTCAAGGAGTGAAACTTATGAAAAATATGGGACTTGTTTTCGGTGCTGTTGCGGGTATGGCGATGCTCGGAGTGGGTGTTGCTATGCTCAGCAATACTAAGGCGGCGCGTCGCAGAAGAATGATCAAAAGAGCGGTCAAGACCGTTCACAACATGGGTTGTGCAATGCAAAAGTTGACCGCATTTTAAAAGAATAGCTGACGGAGAACATCCGTCAGCTATTCTTTTTTCTCTCGTTGAGATCCACTATTACAATTAACGGCATCAAGATGAGCAGGGGGAATAGAATGTCCTCAAGCATGGCAGGGTATCGGTAAATGATATCGCTCTCGCCTGCCAAAATATCCCTATGAAGCGACAGGGCAAAGATGCCCATGGATGATGCGAAAAGTGCAAGTCCTGACCACAGTGTATTATAGGCGAGGGGATACATTGTATT
>CANBDB010000091.1 GCA_947367285.1 uncultured Clostridia bacterium
GTTGAAGCTTGCTCTCGATTTGAGCAACAAGAGCGCAATTTGCTACAAGGCTGCCATTGGTGTGTGCTTTGACGAGGATCTTGAGGCAAAATTTGCTTTGCGCAAAAAAGTTTGCTCCGGTGTTCCCTCTCTCGAATTCAAATATGAGCGATACGACACGAGCGGCCTTCGTCCCGTGGTTATCGGAGCGGGCCCCTGTGGTCTTTTTGCCGCATTAATTCTCGCAGAGGTGGGAGCTCGTCCCGTGGTTTTGGAGCGAGGTCTATCCATTGATGAGCGCGCAAAAGAAGTTGACAATTTTGTAAAATTCGGAAGGCTTAATTCCGAGTGCAACGTGCAGTTCGGCGAGGGTGGTGCAGGCACTTACTCCGACGGCAAGCTAAAAAGCGGTTCTTTGAATAAATACAAATATAAAATTCTCAAGGAATTTATTGAGGCGGGTGCAACTCCCGATATTCTCTATTCCGCAACCGCGCATCTTGGCACGGACAAGCTCGGCACGATAGTTAAAAACATTAGAAAAAAGATAATCCAAAACGGCGGAGAGTTCATTTTCGGTGCAAAATTCACGAGCTTCGTATATATCGGCGACAAACTCTCGGCAATTAAGTATATTAAAGACGGATGCGAGAATATTCTCGAGTGCACTGATGCGATTTTAGCAATTGGACATTCCGCGCGCGATACAATTAGCGATCTCTACGAGGATGGATTCCAAATGATTCCCAAGGGATTTGGTGTGGGAATGAGAATAGAGCATCCGAGAGAATATATGAATGAACTGGTCTACGGTAAAGGGTGCGACTCCTCGCTTGAGACGGCAACGTATCATCTCGTTACCCATCTCAAAAACGGAAGAAGTGTATACAGCTTTTGCATGTGCCCCGGTGGCACTGTTGTGCCTGCGGCAAGTGAGTCCCGCGGTGTGGTAACCAACGGAATGAGCGTTTTTGACCGAAATGCCGACAATTCAAACTCCGCACTCCTTGTAAGCGTTACACCCGAGGATTTTGGAAGCGATCACTCATTGGCGGGCATTGAATTCCAAAGAAAAATCGAGCAAGCGGCATTCGGTCTTTCGGGCTCATATGCTGCACCGAGCATCAAAATGGGCGAATTAAAGGAAAACTGTATGCCGAGTGGTATTTTGGGCGCAGTTAAGCCCTCGTATCCCATTGGAACACTTCCCTCCTCGCCAAGCAAATATATGCCCGAGTATATCGGTGCATGTCTATCCGAGGCATTTGACGATTTCGACGCATGGATGGGTGGATTCTACCTTCCCGACGCGGTACTGACGGGTCCTGAAACGAGAACGACCTCACCTATTCGCATGCTTCGTGACGAGAATACAAGAATGGCGGTGGCGCGCCCCAACATCTACCCCTCGGGTGAGGGTGCAGGATACGCGGGCGGTATCGTGACGAGCGCATACGACGGAGTTTTGTCCGCTCTTGCAATGCTTGAAAAATTTAAAATTGATTAATTCATTAAAAAGCACCTCGGGCGAGGTGCTTTTGTCATTTCGGCAAGATTCGACATATACTGTAATTGGTGGGCTCACCAAATAATATTACAGGAGTTTTTATGAATAGAGATAATCAGTCATACAGAAGCAATCGCTGTGGCGGATGCCACCGTCCTTGTGATGATGAAAACGTAATCATTTGTCCGCAGGGACCTGAAGGTCCTCAGGGTCCAACCGGTCCGCAAGGTCCTGCAGGAGAGATGGGACCACGAGGCCCTCAGGGAGTTCAAGGCGTTATGGGTCCAACGGGCCCTCAAGGTCCCATGGGTGCGCAAGGCCCCGTGGGTGAAAAAGGTGATGTAGGCCCCATAGGACCGACGGGCGCAACCGGTCCCCAAGGTATTCAAGGTGAAGTAGGTCCTGCCGGTCCGCAAGGTCCAATCGGTCCCATAGGTCCGCAAGGCCCTGCAGGTCCTCAGGGTCCCGCGGGTGAAATTGGAGCAACCGGTCCTCAAGGCCCTCAGGGCATTCAAGGAGACGTAGGCCCTCAAGGCCCTCGCGGTCTGCCCGGCGGAGTATTGTCATACGCGGATTTTTACGCGCTGATGCCCACGGATAACGGAACTCCCATATCGGCTGGAGGCGACGTGGCATTCCCTAGAAACGGAGTTATAGCCAATACAAATATCGGCAGGATTAATGACAGCACCTTCTTGCTTTCGGCAGTGGGAACTTACCTCGTTATGTGGAACGCGACCGTCACCGAAGCAGGTCAGCTCGTTTTGACCGCAAACGATGCCGAGCTTGCCTACACCGTTGTCGGCACGGATGAGGCAGGCGGTGAACTAGTGGGATTTACGGTTTTGAACGTTGTCGCTCCCACAACGTTGACAGTTCGCAACCCCGTTGGCAATACCACCGACGTCACCCTTACTCCAAACGCGGGCGGAACACTCCCCGTCAGCGCGCATCTTACCATCGTTCAGTTGGCTTAAAGAAAATGCCCACCCGAAATTCGGGTGGGTACATATTTTATTCAACGGGAGAAAACATTTCCTTTCCCACATCACAAAGGGGGCACAAAAAATCCTCGGGCAAATTATCAAAGGTTGTGCCGGGGGCAATGCCAAGCTCGGGCGCGCCCTCTTCCTCGTCATATTCCCATCCGCAAACGTCACAAATATATTTCATATAGAAAGCTCCTTTCTTTTTTTATTTATTATATCCAAATTTTACACAAAATACCCACCCGAAATTCGGGTAGGTAAATATTTTAGAATTTTGACGTGTCAAATTCCTTGAGATATTTCTTGAGGGGCTTAACTGTATTTTTAACTGTTCCGTCAACAAAGGGATTTTTAAGAGAAGCGCGTTTAACAAGCTCGGTGAAGGGGTATTTACCACCCATCTTGCAAAGCTTAACGTATTTTCCCCAAGCTTTGCCGTGATCACGTCTTGCCTCGTTGAAGAACTGGAATGCAACAACCTGTGCCAAAGTGTAGTCAATGTAATAGAAGGGTGAACCGAAAATATGACTCTGTCTTAACCAATATCCGCCCCTCTCCAAAACGGGAGTATTATCGTATTTGATATGGGGAAGATATTTCTTTTCAATCTCTCTCCACTTAGCACATCTCTCCTCGTGAGATACCTCGGGATTCTCGTATACGAAATGCTGGAATTCGTCAACGGCAACTCCGTAAGGGATAAAGGTGAGTCCGTCGCAAACGTGGGAGTATCTATACTTGTCCGCGTCCTCCCCGAAGAAGCTTTCCATCCAAGGATACGTGATAAACTCCATACTCATGGAATGCATCTCGCACGCCTCAAGTGTTGGGCTGCGGTAATCGGGGCAAGCAATATTTCTTGACATATAGCCCTGGAATGCGTGTCCGAATTCGTGCGTAAGCACGTCAACGTCGCCACTCGTTCCGTTGAAGTTGGAGAAAATGAAGGGTGCCTTGTAGTCGGGGAAATATGTCATATAACCGCCGCCTGCCTTTCCCTGTCTTGCCTCGAGGTCGAGGAGCTCATATTTCTTCATAAAGTTGAAGAAAGTGTTTGTCTCGTCGGAAAGCTCCGCGTACATCTTGGTCGCCTGCTCAACAAGATAATCTCTATCACCCTTGGGAGTGGCATTTCCACTCAAAAAGTCGATATTATAATCGTAGGATTGGGGATTTCTAATCTTTAGGCGCTTTGCCTGCTCCTTAAAGAGCTTGTTTGTGAACGGAACAAGATCCGCATAAATTTGCTCTCTATACGCCTTTACGTCCTTTGCGTTGTAGTCGGTTCGTCCAAGAGATTTGTAGCCGAGATCAATAAAGTTTTCATATCCAAGCTTTTTCGCCATCGCGTGTCTTGTCTTTACGAGCTTATCGTAGATTTCTCCAAGCGCATCAAAATTCTCCTCAAAGAATTTGCAGTAAGCCACGGTAGCTTCTTTTCTTGTCTTTCTATCGTTTGACGTTGTAAATTTGCCCATTTGAGGAAGATTGTAGATCTCTCCTCTAAACTTTATTTGCGCGGAAGAGATAAGCTTTGTGTACTCGCTAGAGAGCTTATTAATCTCCTGGAGCTCGGGAACTATCTTTTCATCAAACACCTCAAGCTGAGTTTGTACCATATTGAAAAGATGCTTGCCCCATTTGGCTTCAAGCTCAGGTCTGAATTTTGCACTAACAAGCGCCTTGTTGAATTTATTTGTGAAAACGGAGATTATGGGTGAAATCTCATCCATCAATTCCTGATTTGCCACGTTTTGAGGGTCCTGTGTGTCACAGGTGTACTTGACGTAGCCTATGCTGAAATTTGTATAAAGATGGTCGTTATACTTGAACATCTTTTTTAGCGCCTTGTTTTGCTCCTCAAAGCTTTCGGCAGAGTTGAATTCGTTTATAATATTATCAAAATCGCGCTCGATCTTTTTAAGATCGGGTTTTTTAAACTTCATTTGTGAAAATTTTTTCATATTCTTCCTCCCAATGATTTTTCAACAAACTTTTTAATTGCTCCCCCATAGACCTCGGTTTGCTTGTACATTCCGTTGCCGTGGTTGCAACCCTCAAGAATTACAATCTCCGTTTCACAGGGATTGTTCTCCTTTATGTTCTCAAATAAATTTTCTAACTTTTCCATGCTTCCTGCGGACAAAAACAAAGGATATTTGCAATTTTTAGCGATATACACACCGTTAAAATCGCGAATATCAACACCGTTTTCTTTATTGAAATTAGCAATCGCACACTCCGCAACCTTATCGCCACCACTCTTAAATACTTCGCGAGAAACATTTTGGAAAAATGACTCAATGCTGGATGTGGGTGCATCGGAAATAAGACATTTTACATTCTTCATATCCTTGTCGGCAAGGTGTAAAACGATGCCTCCGCCCATACTCAATCCATGAATGATTATAGCGCCATCGGGAGACATCTCGTTGACCTTATCCACCCAATTCATCATATCGCGGTGTTCAAGCGCGCCAAATGTGATTTTCTTTCCCTCGCTGGGCCCGTGTGCACGTTGATACGGAATAAGCACATTGAAACCAAGTGAACGATAGAAAAGTCCCGGAAATGCCCATTCCCTCTCCGCATGACTGCCAAAGCCGTGAACAGTAATAACCGTTCCGCGCGCGTTTTCACAGGGATAATACACACCCTGCAGCATCAGTCCATCGTGGCTCATGATTTGAATGTATTCGTGTGGAAGCTTTTGAATTTCTGCAAGACTGTCGTGTACCTTTTTTATAGTCGCGTACCACGAGTCCTCTGGACCCACCATCTTGTATGCCTTGTTTATATCAGGTCTTGAGAGAAGCTTGCCAAATAATATCTTTGCTTTTATATTTTCAAACATTTTAAGCCCCTTATAGATATAATTTTCTTCAATTATAACACTATTTTTCGTTTCTTGCAATAAAAATAAATAAATTTAATACCTCAATCAAAAAATACTTGACAATCGGCGATAAATATGGTAATATATTAAAGTCATAAGACACGGAGGATTAGATCGGCTGCGCCGATTAAGTGCGCAGTGGATTCGCTTGCCGATGGCAACCGAGCCACTTCTCAAATCTCTCCGTGACAAATACACGGAGGATTATCGAAGTGGTCATAACGAGGCGGTCTTGAAAATTTGCAGTCGCGAATTTCTGCAAATGTCCAAAATCCCTTGCTACGCTTGATGTTTTCGCCCTTCCGACGAAGCAGAAAATTATTCCTTCTAAAACTTTTTCTAAAAAATTCGCAAATCTAAAAACTTAATAGTCTTATACGGAGAGGTATCGAAGTGGTCATAACGAGGCGGTCTTGAAAACCGTTTGGGAGCAATCCCACAAGGGTTCGAATCCCTTCCTCTCCGCCAAACATATGCGGTTTTGATCAAACAAAACCGCATATTAATTTGCTTCTTATTCTTCTTTTGGTGTTCTCTGGCGTCGAAACAAACTCTACCGATGTATCCCTTGCAGCGTTCTTGGACGTATCTATAAAAATCATGAATTTTATAACGCTTTTATGTGAGGTGAAAAAAATGATTGGTAAAAATGTTGTGGTGGTTGTAGGTGTTACTTGGGGGTAACCTGTCGACAGGGTGTGCGTAGATAAAAGATAAATAGCCGAAGAGATTTGAAGAGTCACCGAACGGGGGTTCGAATCCCCTAACCTCCACCAAAAAAGCGAGCGGTAATTTTGGAAAAAGTTGCCGCTCTTTTTTAATAATCGACAATGATTGTATTATGAAAAAGTAGGTATTAATATGGATAAAAAAAGAGATCATCATTATGTATTTCAGGCTTATTTAAAAAGATGGACTAACGCCAATGAAAAGCTGTGGTGCTTAAGAGGCGGCAGTTTTTTTGAGGTAAAGCCAAGAAATATCGCATTTGAAAAGGACTTTTATCGTA
>CANBDB010000092.1 GCA_947367285.1 uncultured Clostridia bacterium
ATCATAAATTTATGAAAAAATCTACCGTTTTCCGTCAAACAGCTCGTCGTACAGCTCATCCTCATCCTGATATAAGGTGATATAAGCATCTCCGCGCTGTTTTTCATATGTACGAATATTCTTTATTAATTCTTCATCCGTCATATCGGTGGTAAGCATAACGCAGGACGGTTCTTTTTTCTTTTCCTCTTGTTCAATGCGTTTACTGAAATCGTCAAGAAATATGTCAAGGCGATTCATTACAAAAAAGCCGATAACCATAACACCGAGAACCGCGACTACTAAGATAATATCCCGAACTTCCATTATGCCACCTCCTTTTTAGATGTCTGATTTGCGTTTATATGCGGAAGCACTTTTGTAGTGCCTTATATTCTCCGACGACCATTAAGGTCTTATCCTCGGTCAGCACCGTATCCGGCGTAATAGAAACAGAAAATTTGCCGTTCTTTTTAATTCCCATAATGTTGATCTTATATTTTCGGCGGATATCAAGCTGTCCTACCGTCATACCGATCCATTCCTTCGGCACGGTGACTTCAAATATGGCGTGTTCGCCGTCAAGCTCGATATAATCAAGGATATGGTCTGCGCTGTACCGTATGCCCATCCAAGACGCAAGCTGCTTTTCGGGATATACGATCTCGTCAGCACCGTTGCGGAGCAAGAACTTTGCTTGACCGTCGCGCTCTGCACGGGAGACCACCTTTTTCGCTCCAAGCTCCTTTAGCAAGGACGTCGTTTCAAGCGAGCTTTGGAAATCGCCGCCGATAGTCACAATACACACGTCGTAATTATCCACACCGAGAGTACGAAGGAAGTCCTCGTTTGTGCTGTCACCGATCTGTGCGCTCGTTACGAGTGGCATCACGTCATTGATGCGTTCTTCATCCTGATCTATTGCCATTACGTCGTGTCCAAGCTCGTTAAATTTTCTCGCAATATGCTTTCCGAAATTGCCAACTCCTACGAGCAGAATTGATTTATGTTTCATAGTATTATCTCCTTATCCTACCGTTACCTTATCAATCGGTAGCTTCGATATATTTTTCTTTGTACCGCCAAAGGTGGCGTAAATCAAGGTAAGTCCTCCGACACGTCCGAAGAACATCAGAGCAATTAAAATAATTCGTGATACAGTACCGAGCGACGGGGTTATTCCGAGTGAAAGACCGACAGTACCGATTGCCGAAGCCGTTTCGTAAAGGCAGGTCATAAGAGGCAATCCCTCAACAGCACTTATGACTGCACCGCCGAGCCAAAACAGCACGATATACAGAAGGCAGATAGCAGAGGCGTGCTTGACGGTATCATCTGCAATTCGTCGTTTAAACATCTGCGCGCTCTCTTTCTTACGGAAAACCGAGGTTGCAGAAGCAAACAGAACGGCAAGAGTTGTGGTTTTCATACCGCCTGCGGTTGATCCGGGTGAGCCTCCCACAAGCATTAGGAAGATCATAAGTAAGAGTCCAACCTCACTGATAAGTCCGAGATTTGCCGTATTGAAGCCTGCCGTTCTCGGTGTTACCGCTTGAAACAGTGACAGCAGTATTCTTTCACCGAGGGCATATCCTTCAAACTCACAGAAGAAGAAATACAGCGTGGGAATGAATATCAGCACACCCGTCATCGCAAGTATGATCTTGCTTTGCGTGCGGTATTTTTTGACATGCCATTTGTGCCTGTATATATCCTCCCAAGTCAAGAAGCCGATGCCGCCGATTATGATGAGCAGCATTATAACAATACTGATAATGGGATTTGCAGCATAAGCCGTTAGTGACGAATACTGTCCGCTGACATCTCCCATAACGTCAAAGCCTGCGTTGCAGAACGCCGATATAGAGTGGAACACCGCCAGCCATATTCCTATTACTCCGTGATCGACACAAAACACGGGAAGCATAGCAAGCATTCCAATGGCTTCGACGATCAGCACACCTTTGAGAATAAACCACGTCAGACGGACGATGCCGCCAACGCTTGGGGCTGACATTGCCTCCTGCATCGTGCTTCGCTGTCCAAGCCCGATCTTTCTGCCTGCGAGAATAGATACCGAAGCTGCAACCGTTACAACGCCCAAGCCTCCGATCTGAATGAGTATGAGAATAACAGCCTGTCCAAAATACGACCAATAGGTAGCCGTATCCTGCACGATTAGTCCCGTTACGCAAACAGCCGAGGTTGATGTGAACAAAGCATCCGAAAACGGCGTTACAACACCGTCTTTGCTTGATATAGGGAGCATTAACAGAAAAGCTCCGATCAGTATTACTGCCGCAAAGCCAAGTAAAATTACTTGGAATGACGACAGCTTTAATCTATGTAAAGGTCGCATTATACACCTCTCCTTATACTCTTTCTACTATATACATTTTACCAAAAACCAGATAAAGACGCCGTTAGCACTCTGCCGCGCGGTATTAAGATTGTATAAAGATAGCCCTCGCTCCATTTCGGAACGAGGGCTTGATTTATTGGTATTGATATGAATACATGCCGTCTTGCATCTGCTTTATTTTTACACCGAATATATCTTCGATAATGGGTAAGTTGCAGAGTTCACTCGGCGTTCCGCAAGCAATGATTCCTCCATTGTTCATCACGGTAAGCGTATCCGAAAAATCAAAGGCGAGTGGCAGATCGTGCATCACGGTCACGATCCCCTTGCCGTTATCGGAAAGCTGTTTTAACAGCCTCATCAATTCAAGCTGATGAGCGATATCAAGATAGGTGGTAGGCTCGTCCAGAAGAATGTAATCGGTATCCTGCGCAAGTGCCATTGCTATGTAGGCGTTCTGACGCATACCGCCCGACAAGGAATAAAGCGGCTTGTGGGCAAACTCGGCAACGCCGACAGTCTCCATCGCTTTTATTGCGACCTCTCTATCGTGACTCGAATACCGTCTTGGATATGAGAGATACGGAAATCTGCCGTGGAGTACCATTTGCTCTACCGTCATATCGGGGATATTCTTTCCTTGTGAAAGATAGGCAATTTTTTTGGCTATCTCATTTCTGCTTATTGTAAGGAGATTTTCGCCGTCAATAAAGATCTCACCGCTTGATAGTGACAAAATTCCGAGTATAGCTTTGAGCAGTGTGCTTTTTCCACATCCGTTCACGCCGATAATGCTTGTCAGCTTACCTTTTTCAAAGTCAACACTTATCCCATCAAGCACGGTCTGTTTTCCGTATCCTGCCGATATACGATTCAGTTCAAGCATTTCTGTGTCCTCCTTTTCCCTTGATCAGAATGAAGATAAAGAAGGGCGCACCGAGAAATGCCATAATGATACCCACGGGCAGCTCATACGGTGCGAATACTACTCTCGCCAGCGTATCGCATAGTGAAACGAAGCCCGCGCCAAACAAAGCGCATAGAGGCAACAGATGCTTTGACTCCGACGTAGCTATTCTTCTCACTGCGTGCGGCACTAAAAGTCCTACGAAGGAAAGCAGACCGCAAACGCTGACTGCCGCACCTGCCAACAGTGCGGAAAGCAGTAAGAATATTACGCGCATCACGTTCGTATTCATTCCAAGCCCTTTGGCGTTTTCGTCACCAAGAGTCAGCACGTCAAGCTCGTTTGAAAATGTCAAGAGTATCAAGACGGATATTAAAACGATCACTGTGGCAGGTATCAGCTTTGCGTAAGTCACCGATGAAAAGTCACCTATCTTAAAATCGAGGCTCTGTATACTGATTTCGGGATTGAAGGTGGTGACTGTATCGGATATCGCGCCGAGCAAGGCGTTCAGCGCTACGCCCATCAATATGACCGTTCCTCTTGAAGCCCCCCATTTTCTTGCTCCGAGACTGACAAGCATCACGGTCAAGAATGCACCGACAAAAGCAAACAGAGAGAGCCTCCAGCCACCTATGATACCCAATGCCGAGCCAATAGTGACAGCAAGACCTGCACCCGCATTTACACCGATAATGCTCGGAGATGCCAATCGGTTCGCAAGCACGCCTTGAATGACCGCGCCTGACACGGCGAGCGCCATACCGCATATAAGACTTCCAAGAACTCTCGGCAATCTGACGTATAGTAATATTCTTGCCTCGGGACTCTGCATATCTCCCGCTATAAGCGACGAAAGCATGTCCGAAAGCCTCAGCTCCGATGATCCGAAAAGCACACCGAGAACGGCAGCAAGAAGCAATAAAAGGATCGCTATACCGTATATATATCCTATCTTATTTTTTCGTAAGCTTTTCATATAGTATCTCGTATGACTCTACCCATCTGTCGTTCGGCTTCAGATTGAACAGCGTTTTGTCCATTACGTGCAATCTACCGTTTTTCACCGCATCAAGCGTACTCAGGGCAGGGTTCTCCTTTATCAGATTTTCAAGCGACTGCTTCGCCGCCTCTGTATCACTTCCCATCGTTACCACGAAAATGTGGTACGGCTCTTCCCGAATGATCGCTTCTACACTCAAATTTTCAAGCAAGCTCGTGTTACTGTCGGCAATATTGATACAGCCCATATCGTGAAGCATTTCGCCAAGGATCGTTCCACTGCTGCCTTTTGCCTTTACAAAGCTTGAAGCGGCTCGCAGCAATAGGACTTTTCGTTCATCTTCGGGAATATCTGAATTTTTGTACTCTGCTTTTATTTCATCGATCTGTGCCTTGATCGCAAGTCCGTTCTGTTCGTACAGATCCTTGCGTTCTGTAATGTCGGTACAAATATCGAGCATTTTCAGATAATCGTCGAAGCTATCCACGTCAAAATATGCAACGGCAATTCCCATAGCTTCCAGTGTTTCCCTCATCTCAACATTGGAGGCAGTGGACGCGCTTGCGATAACAAAATCGGGGTCTGCTGATATGAGAAGCTCAAGACTCGGAGAATGCGCGCCGCCGATATTGACGGCATCGTCAAGCTCAAGCCCGAAATCCTCCCAAGCATCCTCAGCAGATGCGCAAAGCTTGCCACCCGCAAGCATCCAAACGTCCGCGAAGCTTCCAAGAAGGGCGGCAACTCGCTCGGGGTTCTTTTTGATATTCACCTCTCGACCGAGGGCATCGGTAAAGACTACCGTATTTTTGTTCTCGTTTTTCGGTTGACCGTTACACGCTGACATAGAAAACAGAACTGCTGTGATCAACAGAAAAGCGACGATGTTCTTTATTGTTTTTACTTTCTTCATATATCCTCTTAAATGGCGTATTTCATTGACAAATCACGGAAAACGTGATATAATATTATATCATAAAAACAGATGTAAGTCAATGAAATCGAGGTAAACAGCTATGTTGACGAATGAACAAATAACAAGTGTTAAAGGAAGAGGCTTTCTCAGAAACAGAGGAACCGACTGCTTCTCAGGCAGAATCGTTACGGTCGCAGGACTTTTTACTCCCGACCAGCTTCACGCTATCGCCGAATGCTCCGAGAAATACGGCAACGGCAAAGTAATATTTACCGCAAGACTTGCCGCAGAGATCGTTGGAATTCCGTTTGATAAAATTCCCGAAGCGGAAGCCTTTATGGCAGAGCGTGGATTGTATTTTGGCGGCACGGGCGCAAAGGTTCGTCCTATTACCGCTTGTAAAGGCACGACCTGCGTTTACGGAAACATTGATACACAGGCACTTGCAAAGGTTATATACGATAAGTTTTACATAGGGATGCGCAACGTGAAGCTTCCGCATAAATTCAAGATCGGAGTAGGCGGCTGTCCGAACAGCTGTATGAAGCCGAGTCTTAATGACGTAGGCGTTGAGGGATGCCGTGCGTTCTCTTTTGACAGTGAGCTTTGCCGAGGCTGTAAAAAATGTGCCGTTGCCGAAAGCTGTCCGACAAAGGCAGTATCCGTTGTCAACGGAAAGGCGGTTATCGATACGTCTAAATGCACAAGCTGCGGCGTTTGCGTTGGAAAATGTCCTTTCGGTGCTGTTCCCAAGGAAGCGGAATCGGTCTGCCGTATCTTTGTGGGTGGAACTTGGGGAAAGACCCAACGCATGGGAACACTCTTGAATAATGTCTATTCGGCAGATGAAGTTCCGACCGTTATTGAAAAGGTTATGCTTTGGTACAAGGAAAACGGATATGTCAAGGAGCGACTTGGCGCAACAGTTGACCGCATAGGCACGGATGCTCTTGATGCTGCTCTTGCAACGAATGAACTGCTTGACAGAAAAG
>CANBDB010000093.1 GCA_947367285.1 uncultured Clostridia bacterium
ATATGTTACAAGGCGAAAAACGCTCTTGAAAATGCTTGAAGATGCGTTAACCATACAGGATAATGGTAGTTTCAAGAAAGAGGATGTAATTCACTCATTAATTTGCCCGATGCGCCATACTTCAGATGATGTTTCTTTTGAAGAAATGAATCTGTGGATTGTTGATGAACGTTTGGCATATCATAGATATTTGGCATCTGATAAAACTTTAAAATCCATGCCTGTTATCGAAAGCAATAGTACGAAAGAACCCGACATTGCGATTTTTGATCAAGCTTTTGCATATTCGGATAGCGATGAGCCGCTTACTACGGTCACAATTGTTGAATTTAAAAAACCCGATAACGATAGCAAAAATCCTGTCAATCAAGTTGGAGAATATGTAGACCTTATTAGAAGCGGCAAAAAGAAAAAGGCGAATGGACAATCCTTTAATATAACTGAAGGTACATTGTTTAGATGTTATGTTATATGTGATTTAACCGAAAAAATGAGAACACATTGCTTGAATAGCAGTATGCTTCCTACTGCGGACAATATGGGCTATACTGGCTTTAACACTTATCGTCATATGTATACAGAGGTTATTTCTTATAGCAAATTACTCACAGATGCTCGTAAAAGAAATGAAATTTTATTTGACAAACTTTTTACGCCAACGCTGAGCACCATAAGAAAATAATTTCACCCCTCAACTTCCGATAATACAAAATTATCAGAATCAAATCTTGACCTCAAGGAGGTAGATACACATGTTGCCTGAAGAATTGGCACGCGTCAAAATAGATAAACAATTAAATAATGCCGGCTGGGATATCATTGCGAGAAATGAATATCTCCCTAACAGCACGGTTGCTATTAAAGAAGCTCTTATGAAAGGAAATACCGAGAGCGATTATCTTCTCTTCGTAGATGGCAAGGCGATTGCTGTTGTTGAAGCAAAGAAGGAAGCAAACGATCTCGGCGCAGACGTTGCGGCACAAGCCGAGTTCTATTCTGCTAATCCTCAAGGCTGGTATGCCTTGTGGATCAAGGGGATGATTCCGCTTGTATATCTCGCTAACGGTAATAAGATATATTTCAAGAACATGCTTATTCCGGACAGTGAGTATGAAGAACTGTCTGCGATGCACTCCCCCAAGAAGATGCTTCAGTTAATCGGACAAGTGTCAGAATACGGTGCTTTACCAAGGATCGAAAAGAAGGGCTTGCGTGATTGCCAGTATAATGCCGAAGTTGCTCTCGAAGCATCCTTGAAGGAAGGTAAAAAGAAGGCTCTCGCTATCCTTGCTACAGGATCTGGTAAGACTTATTTGGCGTGCCTTGCCTCTTACCGTATGTTAAATTATACACCCGTGAGGCGCGTTCTTTTCTTGGTCGACAGAAACAATCTCGCACGCCAGACCGAAAGCGAATTCAGTTTATTCGACCGCACCGAAAATGGACATGCATTGAGTTCTTTGTATCAGATTAACCGTTTGAGAAAGCCCGAAGATATTAATGCTCAGGTTGTTATTTCGACGATTCAGAAGCTTTTTGCAGTACTTACCGGACAGAATATCTCCGATGATAACGAGGACGCAGAGGACGAGAATTCCAATCGTGACAATGAGAAAGCCTTGAAAGAGATTATTCAGCTTGGCGACGATTTGAAATTGCCGTCGAATTTCTTCCAGTTCATTATCGTCGACGAGTGTCATCGTTCGATTTACGGAAAATGGAAAGCTGTTCTCGATTACTTCAAAGACGCTACTGTTCTCGGTCTTACTGCAACGCCTACACCTGAAGCATTTGCGTATTTCAACGACAATATAATTGAACAGTATACATACGATGACTCTGTTGTTGACGGTGTAAACGTTCCTGCTCGTGTTTATAGAATTATAACCGAAGCAACCGTTCACGGCGGCACCATTCACGAAGGAGAAAAGGTTGTTGAATTGACGCGCAGAACCGGAGAGATTGAAGAACATACCGCGAAGCAGCGTGTTGATTATTCACCCACACAATTAGACCGTTCTGTCATCAATCAAAATCAGATTGAAGCAGTTCTGTCTACATACAGAGATGCTATTTATAGTGATCTTTATCCATATCGCGAAGAAAAGTGGGAGTATATTCCTAAAACTTTGATCTTTGCAAAGGACGATAACCACGCAACACAGATTGTCGAGTGTGCAAAAAAAGTATTTGCAGAGAAATTCCAGAGCGGAGAAGTTCCCGAGACCTTTGTTCAGAAAATCACCTATTCGGCGGGTGATTCCAATGCACTTATCAGAGATCTCCGCAACGAGAGAGATTTCCGCATTGCCGTTACCGTAACGCTTGTTGCAACCGGTACGGACGTAAAGCCTTTGGAAGTAGTTCTCTTTATGAGTGATGTCAAATCCGAAGTCCTCTACACTCAGATGAAAGGACGCGGATGCCGTGTTATTTCCGAGGATAAACTCAAGGAAATTACACCGAACGCTACAACAAAGGAATGTTTCTACATCGTTGATGCGGTTGGCGTTACCGAGAGTGACAAACACATGCCAAAGCCCGGTGGCGAACCCAAGCCCAAAACAAAAACCTTGTCTCTTGAGCATTTGATCGAGCACCTTGCTCACGGTGATTTGAGCGATGAGAATATCGCGCTTCTCCGTGATTATTGCGCATCTATCAATCGCAGATATGAAAATGATGTTCTGCACGGCAGGCATCTCGACATCTTTATAGCAGATTACGGATATGCTCCAAGAACGTTGGCGAATGACATCAACAAAGCGCTTAGCACTCATTCTTTACCCCCGTTTGTAAGTGCATCGGGCAATAACACTGAACGTGCTGACTTGGTTTCTTGTCTCATCGGAAATATCAAGGCGAGAGAAAAACTTCTCGAGATGCAACGTGGTTATTACACCTATACTCCCGATAAGGAAGACGAAGTTATCTACAAAGGCTTCTCCAAGGAGTCCGCACGATCTCTTATCGAAACCTTTGAAAAGTACATTAAGGACAACAAAGATTCCATTGAGGCGTTGCGCATCATTTATAATTCGGAAAACACCCTTATTACATATTCGATGCTTTCCGATTTGAAGGACAAGCTTGCTTCAGCAAACAGTCTCTTCACGCCCTTCCATCTTTGGAGCAACTATAAGATTCTTGACGAAGACGGCGTTGTCGAGGACTTCGATAAGAAACAGAACGTTAACGCGCTGACGAATCTTATTCAGCTTGTGCGCTTTGCTTACGGAAGAACCGCTGAGCTTTCCAGCTTGTTCACGGGATACCTGCAGAGATTCAATCTCTATTGTGGTCAGGTACAGCGAACTCTTACCGACGAGCAGAAAGAAATTATGCGTCAGATAGCAGTATACGTTGTAAACGAAGGCGCATTCAGCTTGCCCGAACTAAATTCCTTTGATACGGATTTGTGGCGCAGAGGTATCACCGGATTTGGAAACAATCCCAAGGCATTGACTTCCGAAATCCAGCAATTATCAAGATTTATTTTGAAGGTGGCATAATATGGCAGATATTCAGGTTAAAAGCGAATCCACGCTTATAAAAAAGGTTGGCGACATTGCAAATGTTCTTGCATCTGCAGGTGTCGGCTTTACCGATTACTTAACACAGCTTACTTATATTCTCTTTCTGAAAATGGACGATGAGCGCGAAGCCTACGGCTTTGAAAGCGCAATTCCCGAGGGATATAAGTGGCAGGACCTTCTTGACCTCAGCGGAGAGGACCTCGTTGAAAAATACGAAGAGATTCTCGACGAGCTTGCCAAGAAAGATGGCTTGATCGGTACGATTTTTACCAAGGCTTCCAATAAGATAGACCGTCCTGTGCTTCTTGCTAAGGTTATCGAGATGGTAGCGAGCGAGAACTGGTATATGATGGAGGGAGACCTCAAGGGTGCTATCTATGAGTCTATCCTTGAAAAGAACGGTCAGGATAAGAAGAGTGGCGCAGGACAGTACTTTACTCCCCGTGCACTTATCAAGGCTATGGTTGACGTTACCGATCCCAAGATTACCGAAACCGTTGCCGATCCCGCTTGTGGCACAGGTGGTTTCCTTCTTGCTGCTTACGAGCATATGAAGCCTCAGAGCAAGGAAATCGCAAAGCAGAAGTTCCTCAAAGAACATGCTTTCTTCGGTGCAGATAACACGCCTCTCGTTGTTACACTCGCATCAATGAACCTTTATCTCCACGATATTGGTACGGAAAGTAGCCCTATCGTTTGCCAAGACTCTCTGATTGATAAATCGGATAAGATGTTTGACGTTATCCTTGCAAATCCTCCCTTTGGTACAAGACCTCAAGGTAGCGTAGAGGTATATGCTAACCGTCCTGAGTTTGTAAAAACTTCGGACAATCAGGTTAACTTCCTTCAGCACATTATGTCCATCGTAAGAACCAATGGTCGTGTGGCAGTCGTATTGCCTGATAACGTACTCACTGACGGAGGTGCAACCGCAAAGGTTCGTGAGAAGCTCCTCAAGGACTTTAACCTTCATACTATTCTCAGACTTCCTACTGGAATCTTCTATGCTAACGGTGTAAAGACCAACGTTCTTTTCTTCCAAAAGGGTACTCCTACCGAAGATATTTGGGTATATGATTACAGAACCGGTGTTAAGCACACGATGGCAACCAAGCCTATGACACGTGCAAATCTTGACGACTTTGTTTCGTGCTACTGCTCTGGTCATATGCCGGATAGAGTTCCTACATATTCCACAGATGAGCCTAACGGTAGATGGCGTAAGTTTACCAAGGAAGAAGTATACTCCCGCGATCTTCTGAAGCTTGACTTCAAGTGGATGGATCTCGGGGAAAAGGATGACCGCACGATCGGTGAACTTCTGACTGATATGCAGTCCAAGGCTTCTGCAATCTCCGACGCCGTTGCTAAGCTTCAAGATCTCCTTGGAGGTATCGAGCTGTGATTGATACCGTAGCATTGAGAGAAAAAGTTCTCGACCTTGCTATACGCGGTAAACTCGTTCCGCAAGATCCTAACGATGAACCTGCTTCGGTTCTCTTGGAACGAATCCGCGCACAAAAGCAGCAAATGGTCAAGGACGGAAAACTGAAAGCCAAGGATATTAAGGACGATTCCATCATCTTCGTCGGTGAGGATAATTTACATTATGAGAAGTTCGCTGATGGAACGATGGAATGTATTGAGGATGAGATACCGTTTGAACTACCTCAAGGATGGGCTTGGAGTAAATTGGAACCCATTGCATCACTAATTACAGATTATGTTGCTAATGGAAGCTTTGCAAGCCTCAAGGCAAATGTTAGGACCTATAAAGAAAAAAATTACGCCTTGTTTGTAAGAACGGTTGACTTTGCAAGTGATTTTAAAGGAGACTTATCGTATATTGACAAAGAAAGCTACGATTTCCTTGAAAAGTCCAAATTGTTTGGCGGAGAATTGATGTTAAGTAATATTGGTGCATCAATAGGTAAAGTATTTAAGGTGCCTCGCTTTGATATACCTATGTCACTTGCACCAAATGCCATTATACTTAGGTTTTTCAATGATACTACATGTGATTATTTTGAATATGTATTTAAGTCGTTTGTAGGTCAGGATTATCTACAGTTTTTGAGCGGCGGCGCAGCTATGCCGAAGTTCAATAAGACAGATTTGCGTGCAATGATCGTTCCTATACCGCCAATGAGTGAACAAGCTAAAATTGTTGAAGCAGTTAAGAGGACATTTTCTTTTATTGATGATCTCGATGTATCATACGGCGGATTAACGGCAACAATTCAAAGCGTCAAATCCAAGGTCCTTGATCTCGCCATCCGTGGCAAACTCGTTCCTCAAAATCCTGATGACGAGCCTGCTTCTGTGTTGCTTGAGCGTATCCGTGCAGAAAAGGAAAGGCTTGTAAAAGAAGGAAAGATAAAGAAAAGTAAAGCAGCTAAAACTTCTGATACGCCCCATTATGAGCAGGTGCCGTTTGAAGTGCCGAGTTCGTGGGAGATTGTGCCTTTATCCGAATTATTTATGCTCAACCCCAAAAATGACGTTGAAGCTGTCTCTTATACACATCTGACGCTGCCGACGACTTAATAGGTGTAGATCTCGGTGGGCGCCGTATCATTAAAAA
>CANBDB010000094.1 GCA_947367285.1 uncultured Clostridia bacterium
ATAATATAAACGATAGTAATTTCTTCATTATGACCTCCTATTGTTTTATTTGCTTCTTAATTTTTCATATAGTTTCGATGTAAAAATTATTTTTTCTCGGTTACCGTCAAGATATATCCCTCACGTTCATTTAAGTAGCAAACGTTTACTGTATAGTTTGCTAACATTTTCCCCGTTTCTTCATCGGTAATTGCTATCGTGATATCCGTAGGCTCTTCAAACCAACCGGAAATTCCAAATCCATAAGGTGCATCATATCCTTGAAGCGGCATAAAATATGACACTCTAATGTGCTTATCGTTTGTCGGATCTGCCTCTCTTCCGTCATAAAAAACCGAAATATTTACGTCAAAAATACTTATTTTTTTGCTCGTACTATCCGTTAAGTCTATACGAAACTGAAAGAGCGGTTGATCAACGCCAAACTGATTTGTTCCTGAGGGCTCATACCCCGAATTAAAATACCCCTCATAGAGATTAAGCTCTTGAAGTTCTCCGTTTTCCGCATATGCTTTGAGAGTGAAATACGAATCGTTATTATTCGGTGAGGCATCAAAAAGCGGTAAAATTAAAGCCACTATTCCCGATAAAAGAAAAATTCCAATACAAGCCGCCGCGGCAATTTTGAGATTGTGGAAAGAGAAAAATTTTGTGGACGTCTTGATTTTTTCCTCGTAGCGCAAAAATCTTTCTATGGTATTCTCACTTATTGACGAAGCGCCTTCCATCAAAAGTCTGTCATTCATACGTAAATTCCTCCTTCTTCAAGCTTTTGTTTAAGCTCGGTCTTGATTTTTTTAATATACTGATTGACCGAGGATCTGCTGCATTTCATTGCCCTTGCGATATCACTTATGGAGGCTCCAAAATAGTAGCGCTTCATAAAAATATACATAGTTTTGTCATCAGCGAGGGCAAGATAATTTTCAATTATCAAGCCTATTTGACGGGATCTCTCGTCGTACTCGTCGAACTCGGAAACAGTGCTTCCTTCAAGCATTTCCAATGAGCATGTGTGTGCGCCGAAATTCCTTTTTTGAGCGCTGAGGGCTTTAAGTCTGCCAAGGGCTGAATTTCTTGCAATTTTTATGGCGTAAGCGCGAAAGCTCGACGGTTTGTTGGGCGGAATACTGTTCCAAAGCTTAAGATAAACGTCGTTAACACATTCCTCCGAATCCTCCCGATTGCCGAGAATGGTAAAGATTACCGAAAAAATAATGTTGTGATACTTTTCATCCGCCGTCCTGACAGCGTTGTCACTTCTTTCCCAGAACAACTCCGTCAAATATGTATCCGACGTGCAAACGTCGGTTTTTATATCGCTCATAGCCACACCTCCGATCTGTTTATTAAAGGCCTTCACTTATATAGACACCTTTTTTGAAAAAAAGTACAGTATATTTGGAAAATTTTTGGATCAATTTACAATTTGTTCACATTTTTGATAACAAAAAAACAATAAGCAGAGTCGGAAAAACCAACTCTGCTTTATGATTTATTAAAACATCGTGCAAATTAAATATATTGCCGCCACCTGCAAAATGATGATAATCGGAATACCGATCATAAACTTTTTGTGCTGCGTTTTGTGTCTTATAACTTGCATTGTAAGATACATCGCAACCGAGCCGCCAAGCGCGGACCAAAGCAGGAGTGTAGCCTCGGGGATTCTGCGCTTGCCCGTTCCGGCAATTTTCTTATCCAAAACAGTGATAATGATTGAAATAAGTGAAACCACTAAAACATATATAGCTATTGCGGATTCAATAGGATATTTAGTCAATAAATCAAGCATTATTTGTCTCCTGAATTACTTTTTGGGGAAGGAGTCCTTAAGACCTACAACGCGGTTGAAGGTGTTTTCGTACTTGGAGTCCTTGCAGTAGTAACCGTCGCGCACGAACTGGAACTTGTCGCCCGCCTTTGCTTCAAGGAGGGAGGGCTCAATCTTGCAGTGTTCAATCTTTACAAGAGAATTGGGGTTGAGGTAGTCATTGTATGTCTTGTCCTCGGGAATATCACCTGTATTCTCGATAGTGAAGAGATTATCATAGATCATAAGAGTTGCTTCCTCGGCATACTTTGCGCTGAGCCAGTGGATAGTACCCTTAATCTTTCTTCCGTCAACGGGCATACCGTTTCTCGTTTCAAGATCAGCTGTGCAGTGGATTTCCTTAACGCTTCCGTCCTCGTTCTTGATGATCTCGTTGCACTTAACGATATAAGAGCCCATAAGACGAACCTCGCCGTCGGGCTTCATGCGGAAGAACTTGGGCGGGGGAACCTCAGCAAAGTCGCTCTCGTCAATGTAGAGCTCACGAGTGAAGGGAAGAGCACGAGTGCCCGCACCTTCAACTGAGGGATTGTTGGGAACGTCAAAGTATTCAACCTTGTCCTCGGGATAGTTTGTAACAACAACCTTTATGGGATTCTTTACGCAAATTTTTCTGAATGCAGTTGCATTGAGCTCCTCACGGATGCAATGCTCAAGCATTTCAATGTCAACAAGGGAATTTGCCTTTGCAACGCCTGCATTTCTAACGAAATTGAAGATGGATGTGGGAGTATAACCTCTTCTTCTGAGCGCACAAATTGTGGGGAGACGGGGGTCATCCCAGCCGTCAACCAAATTGTTTTCAACGAGATAACGAAGGTATCTCTTACTCATAACAGTGTGAGTTACGTTAAGACGAGCAAATTCTCTCTGCTTGGGATTGGGCTTGTTGTCAATGCCGATATTATCGATTACCCACTCGTAAAGGGGACGGTGGTTCTCGAACTCAAGGGAGCAAAGGGAGTATGTGATGCCCTCAAGCGCGTCCTGAATGGGGTGCGCGTAGTCATAAAGGGGATAGATGCACCACTTGTCTCCCTGACGGTGATGACTTGTGTGAACTATTCTGTAGATGGCGGGGTCACGCATATTGATGTTGGGGGATGCCATATCAATCTTTGCGCGCAAGGTGTGAGTTCCGTCGGCAAATTCGCCGTTCTTCATTCTCTCAAAGAGCTCAAGGTTTTCCTCAACACTACGGTTTCTGTAGGGGCTCTCCTTGCCGGGAGTTGTGAGAGTTCCGCGGTATTCTCTCATTTCTTCGGCAGTAAGGTCGCAAACGTACGCCTTGCCATCCTTGATGAGCTTGATTGCGAACTCGTAGCACTTGTCAAAGTAGTCGGAGCCGTAGTAGATACCGCCGGAGGGGATTGCACCGAGCCAATGAAGGTCCTCATAGATGGACTCAACGTACTCGTTGTCCTCTTTTGCGGGGTTTGTATCGTCGTAGCGGAGATTGAACTTTCCGCCGTACTTTTTAGCGGTCTCATAGTTGATCATTATCGCCTTTGCAGAGCCGATGTGGAGATATCCGTTGGGCTCGGGAGGGAAACGTGTGATGATCTTTATATCGGGATTTTCCGCGAGATCCGCGTCAATTATATCATGTATAAAGTTGGAGCTGATTTCTTCCATTTTAGTGTCCTCTCAAATTAAATTTTTGCAAGCATCGCGTCGATTCTTGCGATGACCTCATTGTAGCCAAGAATCTGCATTACTGTGTAGAGGTCGGGTGCATTTGTCTTGCCTGTTACTGCAACGCGGATGAACATTGAAACGTCCGCAACGTTACCGCCAAAGGCTTCGGGATTTGCCTTGTATTCCTTCATATCAGCGGCAAAACCGATCTTTGCTGCAACAGTCTTAACCTTTTCAAACCATGTATTCATGTCGTCAGCATAATCGTAGCTGTCCTTGAAAAGCTCAAGACACTGTCGGATATCTCCGCGTGAAAAATGCTCGGGATAATCCTCCTTGATCTCAAAATAGGGAGCGAAGAAGAATCCCATATAGTCCTTTGCGTCGGACCATTTTGCAAGGTCTTTTCTGGGCTTTTTACCGCCACGGCCGATTGCGAGAATTTTCTTGGACATCTCCTCGTTTTCACGGAGAAGAGTAGCAAACTCGGTATCGAATTCGCTTGCCCAGTCGACGAGTCTTTCGTAAACTGTATCCGCATCCATACGGGATATAACGTTCTTTGAAACGTCGGTGAGCTTGTTTATATCGTAAAGACAACCGGAGCTTGACATCTTCTTGAGAGAGAAGGGGAAGTCGGTATATTTCTTGTCGGGATTTTGTGCGTGCCAGTCCTCGTAGTTGGAGTTGAGAAGTGTCATAACGTACTCAATCACACAGTCCTTATCGTAGCCGAGCTCGCGGTAGTATTCCATATTTGATCCGAGATCACGCTTGGAAAACTTCTTCTTTGAACCGTTCTCGCCAAGCTGCATGATGGGGGAGATGTGCGCGTATTTGGGGAGCTTAAAGCCAAGATAATTGAAGAGCATGATGTGTCTTGACAAGCTTGCATACCACTCGTCGCCACGGATAACGTGAGTCGTTCCCATAAGGTGATCGTCAATCGCGTGAGCAAAGTGATATGAGGGAACTCCGTCACTCTTGAGGAGAACCTCGTCACGGTCGTTTTCGGGAAGCTCGCGATTGCCTTTGATGAGGTCGGTGAACTTGATTTTCTTGTCGGGATCACCGTTGGAAAGCATACGAAGAACGAAGGGGTCGCCCGCCTCAAGGTGAGCCTTAACTTCTTCAATGGTGAAGTTGCGGTTCTTGAGCATTTCTTCTCTTTGCTCACCGCCATCCTCGTGCCAGTCTTTTGCTTTTACCTCGGCCTTTTTGTCAACGGCATTGAGAGCCTCAAGCTCTTCCTTGGTAGTGAATACAGGATATGCCTTGCCTTCCTCAACGAGCTTCTTTGCAAAAACGTGGTAAATATCCACTCTCTTGGACTGCTTGTAAGGGCCGTATGCGCCACAGTCGGTGAGATTTCCGTTTTCGTCGAGAATTGCGCCCTCGTCGAAGTTGATTCCGTAATAGTTGAAGGTTTTTATTAAGCTTTCCGCCGCGCCTGCAACCTCTCTCTTTGCGTCGGTGTCCTCAATACGAAGATAGAATACACCACCGCTTTGGTGAGCGAGGCGCTCGCCAACTAGGGTGGGGAAGAGTCCGCCAAAATGAACAAATCCCGTGGGGCTGGGTGCAAAACGGGTTACCTTTGCTCCCTCGGGAAGATTTCTTGCGGGGTACTGTGCCTCGATCTCCTCGGGTGTTTTGGTTACGTGGGGGAAAAGTAAATCTGCTAAAAGCTTGTAATCCATAGTTTTATAAAATCCTTTCGGTTATGTGTCAAAAATAATATTTTAGTTTGTCAGTCGCGGTTTTCAGAGTAGATGATTCACCGTGACCGCAGTATATCCATCTGTTTTCTTTCTTTGCCATCTCAAAGAGACGTCCAAGTGAGTTTTTGAGCGCAAGCACATCACCGCCGTATAGGTCATATCTTCCAAAACCCTCGGCAAAAAGCGTGTCGCCCGTTATTAGTATGTCCCCTGTATCGTAGCAAACCGATCCGCGAGTGTGACCGGGAGTGTGGAGAACCTTGATTGCCTCATTGCCAAGTGTGATTTCATCACCCTCATGTAAAAGCACGTCAGCCTCCGCAATAGTGAAACTGCCTCCCGTAAACGTTGCATAGGCATTTTTGTGTGAGTCGGTGAGCATTTCCGCATCAAGCTCGTGAACATAGAGGGGTGCGCCCGTTTCCTCGCGAAGCTCCTGCGCGCGCCAAATATGATCGAAATGACCGTGCGTAAGGAGTATTCCCTTGAGCGAAAGACCTTCCTCACAAAGCCTTTTTTGAATCTTTTTTTCGCTTATAGAGGGGTCGATAACAAATGCTTCGTTTCCGTTGTGCAGGATAAAGCAATTTGATGCGAACCCAATGGTTGGTAGAGTAATTATCTCCATATTTTCTCCAAAATCAAAATAATCATATAATTATAGCACAAAAAAATCAAATTGTCCATAGCGAATAATAAAATATAGCTCAATTTTTTTCATATTTATTCATAGAGCTGAGATTACTATGTGTAATTTGCACAAAAATCAAGGTTCATTTTCTACACTTGGAGTGAAAAAATATCAAAAAATCCCTAGACAAATCAAGGAAAAATGTGTATAATAGATGGCATGATGGAAAAGAAGTGCCCGATATATATATGT